>JAHDDR010000269.1 GCA_020629255.1 Saprospiraceae bacterium
TTCGTTACCTCAAAGATGGGGCGATATGGAGGGCGTATTTTGTAAAAGTCGCGAATGGTAAACCTGGAGTCGTGAATGGTAAAAATTTGTGTGTGGCGATTTTTAGTGTTGCACAGAGCTAAAAAAGGGGATGTGGCAAAGCCACATCCCCTTAAAAAAAGAATGTTTTAGGTTATATAAGGTTACTCTGAAAGAGCCAGAATTGCATTTTCCAAATTGGTCAAATCTGCAACTACATCATAATCTTCATTGATATATTGTACAATTCCTTCCTTATCTATTATAAAAACAGTTCGATCAGAATAAATAATGCCATCATCCTCACGAAGTAAAGAATTGAAATCATTAGAAATAACACCAGTAGAATCAGCTAATAATTCCAAACCTACATACTGATTCATTTTCCAAGCATTCACTTGTTCATGGGTTCCAATGGAAACTCCGAACATTTTAATATTCTTCTTCTCTGAAAAATGAGTGAAGTCGTCCATCTGGATGGAACATGCATGGCTTAAAGGGGAAGGGTAGAAGGTCATCATCACATTTTGTTTGCCGATGTAATCCTTAACATATTTCATCAACTCAGTTGGGAGCTTTTTGCCCTTTTCAATGGTATAGGAATTTTTACCAAATTCCTCAATGGTTCTAGGGTAGAAGGTTTGATACAACCGTTGTAGTTTTTCTCCCTGACAACGATACTCATCCAAACTATATAATTTATTTCCTTTAGCATCAAAAGCAATAGCTTCTCCTGCATGATCGAGATGTTCTGTATTCACACCCAAAGCTTTTACAATTTGTCCTGTGGTATCATTAATGAAAGTAAGCTTAGGGTATAATTCTGATCTTTCCTTTTTGAAGATGTCTATGAATGATTGATACACCTTTGGTTTTTCTTGAGAAACCAAAATGGTTTCTACTCCTCCATCTTTTTCATTTTCTAGATAGGTGTAGACACCAGCAGTATGCAAACCCACATCAAATGTATTTTGATCAGCTAGGGTAGGAGCCACCACCACTACATAACCCTTGGTTTGGGTTTGATGAAAATTCAAATCTCCCTTCATATCACCGACCGTCTTCAAGACATCAAGCATAGAAGAAGAAGGCTCTGAAGGGGTGGGGGAGGAGGCATTATTCTGACAAGCCATCCATCCTATAACTACAAAAAGGAATAATAATGTATTTTTCATGTGTTCTATATTTTAAATTCAATGCAAAGATATTCATTGAATCAAAATTAAAATCACAATAAATTCCTAATAATAATTATCCGAAGTTTACAAACTTCGGATAATTATTTACTTCGGATAGCTATATAGTTTTATGGGAATCATCGCAATAAGGAGGATTTTTAGTTAGTTTGCAATTACACAAACGTAATTTCCTCGATTTCTGAGCTTCGAATAATACAGGTTTATGTGATGTCCCATGATGTGAACTATCACAGAAGGGTTGGTTTTTACTCCGTCCACATTTACACCAAAGATATTTTTCTCCTTGCAGTACATCCACTAAAATGGGTTTATTGCTTTTGGTTGGATTTTTTTGAAAATCCTTATGTAATTCGCTTTCTATTTTTTTGGATTTGATAAAAGGATAAAAGTAAGCCGCTTTCCAGGTTTCCTTAGGGTCATTTTCCAAACCATACTTTGTTGGAAATTGATGTGAAAAAGTAGCGGTTCCGAATAACTGATCCCAAATGGAAAACATGTTTCCAAAATTTCCATTGGGATCACTAATGCCATCCCGACGGCTCTTTCCATGATGGGCATGGTGGAAGGCAGGGGTGATGAAAATCCGTTCCCAAACCAAAATGAAAGGTTGCAATAATTTATTTTGATAAAGGGCAGCATCATACTTTACTGTACTATGGGAACTGACAATAATCAATTGTTTTAGAACCAAGCCCAGAGCAACGGCTTTCCCTCCTCCTAAAAAAGTGATGAATCCAACCCACCAAATATTGGGCATGAGGAAATAGTACAACATGGCATTCCGATAGGAGACAAAAAACCCCATTTCTTCTGCTTGGTGATGGGGACGGTGTAATTTCCACAAGAATGGTTTTTCATGGGCTAATCGATGATACCAATATTGAAGAAAATCATCTATAAAAAGATAAAGTAGTAAATTGAAGAAAATGGAATTTCCAGAAAGGAATCCTTGTCCAGAAGGGAAAAGAAAATGACCCACCCATAGTACAGTCATCACTAGTAAGGGTTTGATGAAGATTCCTAAAACGGCATACCCTCCCAATTCTTGAATCCAATCGCTCTTCTTTCTTTTTGATTGATGCCAATGCCCATAGAATGTTTCAAGCAGGCAAAAGAAGAAAAGGATACCAATTACAAGGTAAAAGTCAATATTGGGAATGTTAAAAAAGGATTCGATCATAAGTCTAGAAGATTTTCATACCCAAGATAGTATTTTTGTATAGATAAACTTTGAAAGAGAAGATATGAAAATTGCCATTGCCCAAATCCAGATTTTTTTGGAGAAAAAGAATGGAGATTTCAGGGCGATCCAAATGTATCGTCCTGAAAAAAGTTGACAGCTCACTAATTTGTTAATGTATGTATCGTCCTGAAA
>JAHDDR010000105.1 GCA_020629255.1 Saprospiraceae bacterium
GGATGATGATTGGAATACAAATCTTCAAATTATAGGTATGGATGGTCAAGTGATACGACAATCGAATTTGAATATAAAACCAAACATGATTTTTCCTGTAAATGTAGAAGAGCTACCGCAGGGAATTTATTGGATCCGAGTAGGGAATCATGAAGGTCAGATGATACAGAAATTTATCAAGATATAGCCCGACAATCATCAAATAGTTGATAAAGTGCGATTTTTTCATCAAAATCGCACTTTTTTTGTGTTCATGTTTGCTTGACAAAAACTTTTATATATAACTTTATGGTGTAAATATGTATAATTATTATGTTTAAAGTAAACATTTTATGGAAATTATATATTTGTTAATCGGTCTTTTAATTGGTACTGTTTTCATGTGGTTCATCGCCAAATTCAAATTTGGAGGCATGGACGAAACGGAGCTGAGAGAACGCTTTGTAGACAGGGAAGTCTATAAAGCCCTTGAAGCCCAGATGGATGTAGTCAAAGCTGATTTGGTCGAAAAAGAACATGAATTGAGGGATATGGCATCGTCCATATCTGCCAAAGAACAAATCGTTATTAATCTAGAAGAAAAATTGTTTAACCAGAAAGAAGAAATAGAATCCATCCATAAGCAAATGGAAGATCGCTTTGCAAATCTGGCAGAACGTTTATTCGAAGAGAAAAGCCGGAAATTTGTTCTTCAGAACAATGAGCAAATCAATGGTTTGTTGAGTCCCTTTAAGGAGAAATTCAGGGAATTCGAGAATAATATCGAAAAACGATATTGGGAGGAATCCAAAGAACGCATTTCCTTGAAAAAGGAAATCGATCAACTCAGGGACTTGAACATGCAATTGAGTGAGGATGCCAATAGCTTGGTAAAAGCCCTTAAGGGTGATAATAAGGTACAAGGAGATTGGGGCGAATTCCAATTGGAAGTATTGCTCGAAAAGGCGGGTCTTGAAAAAGGTGTCCATTTCCAAACCCAAACTTCTTTTCTGAATGGGAACGGGAAACAACATCGCCCGGATTTCATCATCAATTTACCGGATAACAAACATTTGGTCATCGATTCGAAAGTTTCTTTGAAATCCTACGAATCTTATTTCAATGCTGAATCAGACGAAGAAAAAAAATTACACCTCAACCAGCACATCACGAGTCTGAAAAACCACATCAAGGATTTGAGCAGTAAGAATTATCAAATGCTGTATCAAATTAATTCGCCAGATTATCTCTTGATGTTCATTCCCATCGAACCGGCTTTGACGGTTGCTCTCCAAAAAGAATCCCGATTGTTTTTGGATGCGTTGGACCGCAATATCGTTTTGGTGAGTACCACTACTTTATTAGCTACGATGAGAACGGTTTCCTTTATTTGGAAACAAGAAAAACAAAAGAAAAATGTTCTTGAAATTGCCCGGCAAAGTGGTTTGTTGTATGATAAATTCTGTTCCTTCTCCGAAGACATCCAAGACATCGGAAAACGGTTGGAACAAGCACAAAATTCCTACGACAACGCTATGAGAAAATTGTCAAATTCTTCGAAATTCGGAGATACCTTGATCGGGCGGGCGGAACGGATTAAACGATTGGGAGCGAAGACATCAAAATCCATCCCCCAAGAACTCATGGGTGATTTAGAAAAAAATGAAAAGTAATACTGAGCCAAAAATTATGATTCATACACACAATTGAATCACCCTATGTCAGCATTGCATCGTTTAGATGACAATGCTGTTTTCTTTTTTGGTAGAATATCATTTGATGATTACCTTAGAGCAAAATCCGTATATCATGAAAAAAACGTTACTCTTTTTTTTAGTTGGATTCATCTACAATATCTCTTTATTTTCACAAGATATCCAACTCGATAATACATTACTCATCGAAAGACAAGTAGCAACCGGCCTACAAATTCCTTGGGAAATCCTTTGGGGGCCAGATGATCATATCTGGGTGACCGAACGATATGGGAAAGTAAAACGAATCGATCCTGAGAATGGAAACACCAATACCGTTTTGGATCTTTCCGGAACAATTTGGGGGGGATCTGGCGAGCCGGGGCTTTTGGGTATGGCATTGCATCCGGATTTTGAAAATACACCTAAGGTTTACTTGGTTTATACCTATCAGTCGAATGGTAGAAAAGAACGCTTGGTCGCCTACGATTGGGATGGAACATCACTTTCCAATGAACAAATTATTTTGGATGATATTTTGGCAGATGGAATTCATAATGGTTCAAGAATAATTTTTCTGCCGGATAATACGATCTTAATGACAACCGGAGATGTCGGTTTGCCCTCGTTGGCAAGAAATCCCACTACCATGAATGGGAAAACATTGCGTTTAAATATGGACGGAAGCATCCCGGCCGATAATCCGATTCCCAATAGTTACGTGTACACTTATGGAAATCGAAATGCCCAGGGATTGTGTTATGGCTCGAATGGAATTATTTATTCTTCGGAACATGGAAGCAATCATTCGGATGAAATAAACATCATTATGCCGAATAGGAATTATGGATGGCCGTCTGTAGAAGGACCTTGCGATTCTGCTTGGGAGCAAGATTCTTGTACGGTATTAAATGTGGCGGAACCCATTTGGTCTTGGACAGATTATTGTATTGCTCCCAATGGTATCGAATATTATGATCATGATGATATTCCGGAATGGAAAGGATCTTTATTGTGTGCGATACTCGGCGGCATCGGTACCCAAGAACCCCGTCTGGCTCATTTGGAGTTGAATGGAGATGGTACGCAAGTCTTGGCAGAAAATCAATACATTACGAATAAAGGACGGATTCGGGATATTTGTATCAATCCACATAACGGGGCAGTATATGTAGCGACAAATGGACCCTCGTATCCGGGAAGTAGCCCTAATATTATTTATGAATATATAAGTGATGTTCATGTAACGTCGACCTCGACTCAAGAACCATTGAATGTAAATCAATTTATAAAAGTGTCTCCGAATCCGATTCGTAGAAAGGGTAGGGTGGAATTTTCTAAAAGTTTTGTGGGGCATCATTTCGAAATAATTTCTTACACCGGGCAAGTTGTAAAATCCGGAAAAATAAATGATACGGTTTTGGAAATCCGAAAAAGGGATTTTAGCAAGGGGTATTATTATATTAAAGCGACAAATGAGAAGGGTACGATTACACAGACGATTGTGGTTCAGTAAAAAAACAAATTCCAAATCTTTGTTACTCCAAACCTGTCATGTTTTTTTAACATGACAGGTTTTTTCCTTTTAATTAGGAATCAGTCAGGTTTCTAAAAATATCGAGTCTCGACAGTTTTATTGATCCAGCATTTTATTTTAATTTTTTTAGTATGCTCCGACGGTTTAGCGTTTTCAAATATATGTTTATAACGATCAATTAAAGTCTGTGCTTTTTTCTTAGAGTCTTCATAAGCTAACCCTTTTTTCCATTCATCAAAGGCTAATTTTAAAATGATAAGTTGCATTTTTTCATCTTCTGGATAGCAATGTCGAGCAGAATTGACATAAATTTTTCCTAGGCTGACATGGGGTAAACCAGATTTTGGACTCTTTTTTTTGAATTTTTTAGCATATTTATATGCTTCGTCAAATTTTTTTTCTCGAATTAAAAAAAGGATGAGTTGCTGAAAGTATAGATTCTTTTTATCAGATTTTTTTGTAGTATGTTTAATTCTTTTTTTAAGGAATTCTATTTTGTCAAAAATGGAATAATTGCTAAGTATAAATTTAACATCCTTATCTTTTGGAGGTTTGAATTGACAAAGGTTTATTTTTCCACGATAACTATCTGAGTATATAAAACGGTTCTTATATTTCCATTTGAAACGAATGTCACAAGAATAATCTCCTTCGATATATTTTTTTTGGCGACTAATAATATATTCGTTTTTTTTTAAGGACCTTAAATAGGTTTTGTTCGGAAATCCTTCTTTTTCAAAATAAAAGTATTCTATTTCTTTCCATTCATTATTCTTGTTTTTGGCTTCTTGAATAACTATGAACTTTCCATTTTCTAAATGATCGTATTTTATTTTTTTCTTATAGTGATTGGTTAATTTCAAATAAATGAAATCGCCTATATCGTCTTGAATATGAAGATATATTTTCTTCTTTTTTTTGTTAGGATTGTCTTTTCCTTTCTCAATAGTTTTACCATTCCAAATATCCGATTCGGGGATGCAAGACTCTGGGTCGAGCTGTGAAAAGGAAAAGTGTGAAAGAAATAAAAAAAATAGTGTAAATTTATACATAAAATCAAAAACTAATTTTTGTGCCAAAAAACAATCGGGTACCCAATACATTGTTATTTCTTAAGCCACCATCCATATCTTCGCTAAAGGGTTCTGTAGGATTAAAAATGTATTGTTCTATCTTTTGGTTTAAAATATTGTCGACCCCCAAGGTAAGGCTAAAATGTTTAATTATTTTTTTATTGTTGAAATATTTAGAAATGGGTGCTTCGATTTGCATATCCCACCTTTTTCTTTTCGGTGATTTTCCTTCAGAATAGGCGGCTATTGGAGTGGGGGTTTTTCCAGCGAAATGATATTGTGTTTTAATGGTGAACCAATCTAATCGGTATGAAAATGTCATCATTAAATGGTGTTTGGGGTGGTAATGCCTGTGGAACATCTTTCCTTCTGCGTTTTCCATTTTGAATACGTCAAAACGATACATCATCATGAAAAACGCTTTATTCAATGGTTGAAAAGAGAACCGTTGACTCAAGGAAGTTTTGTAGGATCTATCATCAAAATTAGTTATACTGATTTGATTGTTGTCTAAATCAATATGATTGAAATTTTGGTAAATATTATGATAAAATAAAAGGTAATACCTAAAATCTCCTATTTCTTCATCACCGATATAAAAATAATCCCAATTTTTATATCTAAAACTAAAACCATAATTCCACGCTTTTTCAGGTTGTAAGGTTTCTTCTATATTCACGGCTTTTCCAGAAAATAAAAAACGATTGTATTGTTGCAATACTTGATTTTGTCTTTGTCCACTTCCTGAAAAAAGAGTAATGAGAACGTCGTCAACCGGTTGGTAGGTCATTTGGAAACTTGGATGGATTTCAAATTTATTTTCTTGGGAATAATAGGCTCTTAGGCCAGCTTGGAATTTTAAATAATACCCCCATTTCGTGGCGAATTTTCCATATAGCCCTGTCGTAGTCGTTTTTTGTTCCAAAGAAATATCTGAGCCTAAAGTTTCTTTTTGATCGATATGCTTATAAATGAACCCGAATTCATAATCGGAAAGTATTTTGGAAAACTCATAACCGGCATAGGCTTGGAAAATCTTTTCATCACCCAAATATTCTCTTACACCAAAAAATTGATCCATATTCGTAAGTCGGATATCCGTGTCTAAAAATAGTCTTCCTTTTTCTTCATTTTCTGAATTTTTAAAAATAAAATCATTTTTCATTCCTATACCGGTGTGAACCAAATCTGTTCCCATACCATAGGAATTTGTGGTAAGATGATCGATATCTTTATTGAAATTAATTTCTCCTCCTGTTTCGTTCAGTCTTAAGTGATATGTATCTAAAGAACTTTTGATATTCTTTTTGCCAAAACTCCATCCATTTACAATTAATAATTTTTTCTTTAAAGGAAGATCTAAAAAATTATCCTTGTTTTTATCTATTTTTTTATCGAAGTGATGATAATTGACTAGAAGTCCTGTTTGTATTTTTTTCCTTTTATTTAAAATATAGTTGCTTTTTAAATTCGTGTCCCATTCTCCAAAATGACTGCCTAAGCTTTGAAGTTGCGTCTTGTTTTTTTCTCCAGTACTCACAATAATTTGATTTCTGCCAAATGGCGAATTGGCATCGGTTACCCGAGCAGAAATAGGTAAATGATTTAAAGAATATTGTGTAGTCCAAGAAGCGGGAATATTTTTTGCCAATTCTGTTTTTGCGATGCCATCATAATTCCTAACACTTAATGCACCTAAAGAACTCTCTTGCAAATGTGGAGGTAAATAATACGTCAGGTAGGGATTTTCATTTAAAGACTGTGAAAAAATAAAATAGGGAATTAGACAAAATAAAAGGATACATATATTTTTCATGTCGGTAGTTTTTCAAAAAGTAAAGATGAGGATGGGCAATCCCATCCCCATTACATCAGTACAATGAAATTAATTTGTAATTGTAATTTCAGTTCCTTTTTCCCAATCCTTGTCCTGTTTGTCGTAATATAGATAAGCAGTGCTGGCAGCGGCTTTATAGCTCCCGGGAATATCCGCTTTTAAATCTAAATGTAAAATTCGTTCTTTCCCTTTTTCTATTTCAGTAAAATAAGCGATTAAATAATTTCCTCTGATTTCATAATAATCCATAATG
This sequence comes from Saprospiraceae bacterium, assembly GCA_020629255.1. Lineage (GTDB taxonomy): Bacteria > Bacteroidota > Bacteroidia > Chitinophagales > Saprospiraceae > JAHDCE01. The sequence goes on from JAHDDR010000105.1 coordinate 6,374, forward strand.
CCTTTTTCTGTCATTTCTTTCAATTGCCAGGGCTGCAAACTTAATCCGGCAGGAATGCCGATTAATGCGATGGGCGTCGGAATATTTTCCGAATGGATATTTTTTATTTTTGCGGAAAGCCGAACCGTTTCACCGACTTTAGTATTAGATTTTGCAAGGGACGTTGTTAAGTCCAAACGGCAATTCGGGGAACTGTCCGGTGTTAGGGAAGTCCAAGTAATATTTCCGGAATAAGGCAATGCCTCGTCGGTCTCATCAAAAGCAACTGTAATTTTATTTTCTCCTTTTTTCAAGTGAGGTTGTAAATTCACATTTATTTTTCCTCGGTGCCCTTCATTGTATCGGAATTCATGGATTTTATTCCCGTTAGCAAATACTTGCATTCGGCCACTCTTTTTCGTGCTACCCATAATTGTAGCATAATCGGTAAAGGCTTGCAAAGCCAAAATGGTAGATTGAGTAGAGCCGAAACCGCCATAACTGGATCGCTTACCAGAAATATAAACAATTAATTTGTCCAGAAAAGCCATATCGGTTTTTTTCTGTCTCATCAACCCGGAAGCAAATAAAGCAGCTGTTTCAGTGAGTCGGTTCACACCATAACTTCTCGTTACGGTTTCTTTGACTTGAATTTTTTCATCCTCTAAGAAATTAAATTGTTTCCGTAATTCTTCTAGACAAGTAATGGCTTTTTCTTCTCTATCTATGTTGAAATTACTTAATGCCATTAAAGCCAAGCGATAAGCATCTTTGGATTCTAATGCTTCTTTTGTAGAATATTCTACTTCCTCTAACAGATCCGTTTCTCCGGATTGGGTAAGGGCATATGTGATGTAAGCGTTACCTACCTCATATGCGGAACCTCGGAAACTATCCAATCCACCACCCCTTTGTTTATAGCCTCCTTTTCCATCTCGTTTTTTCAATAACCAATTTTTGGTTCTATCAATCATATTTTGATCCACACCATTGTATACGTCTTGCATATCGCTAAACTGTAAAAGACCGTATGCGGTAAGCGTTTCATGTCCCGGATCTTTCCCCCACCATTCGAATCCACCGCTCGGACATTCGTAACCAGATAATCTGGCATATCCTTTTTTTAAGAATGCTTTGGCTTGTTGTTCTATATTAGGATTGTTTTGGTTGGTGGATTTCATATATTTCAAAACCATGATGTTTGGATAATTACTCGAAGAAGTTTGTTCGAAGCAACCATAAGGTTCACGTATGATGGATTCGGTTCCCGTTAATAATTCATCCATGATATTCGGATAAAAATTAATTTCACCATCTAAAGATGAACCTAAAATATCATTTACATTAAAAGTAAAAGTTCGTTGTAATTCTTTGCTCGACATAGCGACGGCCCTTGGAAAACCTTTGGGAATAATTTCTATAGGTTTTTGAATGGTTTCACTTCCGAAATCATGTTGAAAAGTAAAACCATAATTTTTAATGCCCTTGGATTTTTGATCCACTTCCAATGTATAATATTCCGTGTGAGTGTTATTAGGGGGAATAGAAATATTTCGAATTAAAGTGACGTCAAATGCTTTCATGCCTGAAATACCATTGGCAGATAATTTTCCGGTAACAATTTTATCTTGATTGTTTTTAATGGTTATCGGGATTTCTAAAATATCTCCATGCGTTACCGTCGTTGGAAATTTGGCTTGAATAGAAACCAATTTTTGAATGGAATATGTATGTTCATTCCGAACCACTACGCCTTGGTTTGAAATTCCTTCTAAAATAATTCTAAAGGTGTTTTCGATGTCGCCATTGAAATAATTAATTGTAGCTTTCCCGTTTTCATTGGTAGAAATGTTCGGATTCCAATATAAGGTTTGCCTTCTATCTCCTCCTCGATTTTGGTTCAAATTGTTGGGGTAATAGGAAGGAGCATAAAATTGTCTAGCTTGGTGATAACTTACATTACCTCTATTGGGCTGAATATATAGGTTTGGTGTTTTGAATTTTTTTCCAGTGGCAAAATCATATCTGGGAGCGGCTGGGGCGGGCATTTCAATCATAACGGCTTCCAATGCCAATGCAGCCTCTTTCTCTTCCTCCTTGAAATCTTTTAACACACTTACTCCTCTGATCCTAATAGCTTTTTTTTCTTCCATTTCCCACTGCATATCTAAGTCAAACATGCCATCACCGTCTGCTTCGGCAATAAGATTTTGTTCCATTTCCATTTGAGGTTCCTCATCCAGCACTTCAACTTCTGCTACATCATCCATCATCATCGCCATTTCGTTGCGTTGTGCAAAAACTCTTTCCCTTTTTTGTTTCAAGTCTTGAGGAGAAGGGATTTCAGAATAATTTCGAATGATTTGTGTGGCATTAATGCCTCTATATTTGGATACTACACTAAGAGGCAATGATACACCAGAGAAAGCAAAATATCCGTTGTTGTCTGTTTTGGAAAATTGGGAATGATCCTGCGTCCAAACCCGCACATTTTTTAAAGGTTTATTATTTAATAATAATCGACCTACGGCTTTGAGTTGCTCCGGTTGGTGAATGGTAGTTTTGTTTAGAGCCGTTGATTGTTGTTGCAAAACATCCCGCCAAACAAATCTTCTCCATCCGTGGGTCATTAAAACATAGTCGAGTGCTTGATTGGCTTTTTCTTATTTGGGATCAAAATAAAAATTTGGTTCTTCAATTTCTCCTTTTAAATCGGATGACATTAAAAAATAAGATAAAATATTATCTTGTTTATCATCTGCAAAGGTATGGAGGTTGTCATCAATGACAGCCAAAGAAAAATGGCCTTCTACTCCTTTGCCCGACTCATCCGTAATTTCAAGGGAAACTTCTACTTCTTCTCTAGGAAGATATTGATTTTTATCTGTTGTGATTTTCGCATTTATTTTTCTATGTTCATTTACAAATACCAAACGTTCTGCCTGTGGGTCTCCTCCTTGATCAAAAATGGTAAGTTGGAGAATTCCAATGGGCATATTTTCTGTTGGTATGCTTAATTTATTGTCTCCTTTTTTTACATCAAAAGAAAAATTCCGTTCTAAATTTCCTCGAATATATGCAGTAGCCGTTATTTTTTGATTCGAAGGAGAATAAACGGATAGTAAAATATTATTTTCTCCTTTTTCCAATAAACGGATACCGAGACCATTTTCAAGGATCGTTGGAATCGGATAAGATTTTTTAATGCCTTCTGGACGAGAAATTTTTACACTATATTTTTTTCCTTTTTCTGGTGTAAAATTAAAAGCCCCCATTCCTTGGTGGTAACTTTTGAAAGATGCCATCACATTTTGAGAATCATCTAATAATTGCCCTGAAATATCTGCGGCCTTTCCAAATTCGTCTAAGGCTTTGAATGCTAATTTATTTTCTGTTCCATACATTAAGTCTCCTCCTTCCGGAAAAAATTCCATAGCGATATTATTCATCACAATAGGAATGGAGCGACTAATGGATTCGGTGCTTCCTTCGTGGGGTATTTTTACATTTAATAAACCATCGCTGGTGCTTAAATTAGAAGGTAAATTAAAAATTATTTTTGCGAGACCATTTTTATCTGTTGATACTTTGACTTCATTTATTTTTTTCCCACCTAGACTTATATCAGCTACACATTCTTTATAGGATAAGGCTAAGTCATCGGGTGTTCTGATTTCAATTTCTGCCACCACTTCATCAGATACACCATAAGCTTCTTTTTCAAAATCCAATGTCATCAATAAATTAGGAAGAACCACATTTTGTAGGGTAATTTCTTTTTCGAAAAAATAGTTGCCTTCTTCGAAATTAGACATCCATTGGGTATAAGCCTTTATTTTATAAATACCTCCGGCTGCATCTTGTGCGAAATCAAATTCACCATTCAGGATTCCGTTTTGGGGAGTTAGTTTGAGTTTCTTTTCGACATTTCCCTTCGGATTCAATAATTCTACATGAACAATCTGGCTCTTTGCATTTTGTTTCAACTCAGCATCTGCCAAATATGCTTTGAACCAAAGCGTTTCCCCAGGTTTGTAGAAGGATCTGTCTGTATGAAGATACAGCTTTTCTTGTGGCAGTGTTTTATGATATTGATCATATGCCGATTGGATGACTCCGGTATTTTGGGCATTTAGGGTGATTATGGATATTAGACTAATGATTAAGAATAAATACTTTTTCATGAATCAAAGGTTTCTTTTGAAATAATGAGTTTGTATGAATGATACAATTGTTTGGTTGAGATTTGATGGTCCTGAACAACTCTTACATCTCCCTAGATGCGAAGTATGGAGTTATGGTTGGTTATGTGTGCGGAAAATAAATCTTTTTGAACTTTTGGACGGCATATTTTTTGTTCCACTTTCCATTAGCTATTTTTAGCGATTGTTTGAGTAATAAGAGCTTTGATTAAAAAACTACATTATATGAAGGGATTTGTTTTTACCGAATTTTTGGAAATGGTTGAGAATCAGTTCGGTTTCGATATGGCAGATAAGATCATCAAGGAGGAACAATTGGATTCTAAAGGGGTATATACTTCGATAGGGACCTATTCTCATGGTGAAATGGTACAATTGGTCTCTAATCTGAGTGAGGAAACGAATATTCCTATTCCCGATTTGTTAAGGACCTATGGTAGTTACCTTTTTACGGTATTTGAGAAAAATTATAAATCATTTTTTGAGGATATTGATGATTCTTTCCAATTCCTGAGCCAAGTGGATGAGTACATCCATGTGGAAGTACGGAAATTGTATCCCGATGCGGAATTACCTAAATTCGATATTCTGGATCATGGGGATAATATGACCATGTTATATCAATCAACCCGGAAAATGAGTGATTTGGCGGTGGGTCTGATCGAAAAATGCATGGAGCATTATCAGGAAGAAGGAACCATTAAAAAACAAGTATTAGACAAGGAAGGAGAAAAAGTCTTGATTACCATTGTAAAGAAAAAATAATGGACAATTTAGAAACGCTAAAGAGAATCCTGAAGCGAGAAAGGGAAGCCCGCAAACAAGCTGAAACGATTATCGAAGAAAAATCGAGGGAATTATTTTACTTGAATCAGCAATTGAAAGATCTCAATACGTCCTTGGAGAAGCAAGTGGCAGATAGAACGGTCGAACTCAAGCGGAAAGTGGAAGAACTAAAAGATTCCAATCGATATAAAAGTGAATTCTTGGCGAATATGTCGCACGAATTGCGGACGCCCTTGAACAGTATTTTATTGTTGGCAAGAATTCTAAGGGATAACAAAGAAAATAATTTCACACCCAAACAAATCGAATATGCCAAGGTGATTTTTAATTCGGGTACAGATTTGCTGTCCCTGATTAATGACATTCTGGATTTGGCGAAAATCGAAGCGGGGCGGGTAGATTTGATTTTGGAAGATGTTTCTGTATTAGAAATCAAATCCGATTTGCAACAAATGTTCAAGGGATTATCCGAAGAGAAAAATATTAATTTTAATATCGAATTAGAATCTGATTTTCCGGCATTTTTTCAAACAGATAGGACCAAACTTTTACAGGTTGTCCGGAATTTATTATCGAATGCTTTTAAATTTACTCACAACGGAGGAAATATCTTTTTGAAATTTTTTAAAGAAGAAAATCAAATTAAGATAGTTGTCGAAGATGACGGAATCGGAATTGAAAAAGAGAAATTGGATTTGGTTTTTGAAGCGTTCCAACAAGCAGATGGTTCTACAAGCAGAAAATACGGCGGTACAGGTTTAGGTCTAAGCATTTGTAAGGAACTCATCGCATTGATGAATGGAACAATTCATGTAGAAAGTGAAGTCGGGAAAGGTTCTGTTTTTACGATTCATATTCCATTTGTTTCCGATTTGACGGATGTAGGTATAAAATTACCATTAGAGGATAAGGATATGAACTCTGTATTATCAGTTAAGGAAAAAATATATCAGGGCCAAGAAAGAAAAGTAAATAACCAACCTTTACTCATTATCGAAGATGATGAAAGATTTGTAAAAATACTAAAAGATTTTTCTGTCGAAAAAGGCTTGAGTGTGGTTGTGGCTTCACAAGGAGATACCGGATTATATTTTGCCAAAAAATTCCAACCCATTTCTATTTTATTAGACATACAATTACCCGTAATGAGTGGTTGGGAAGTTCTGAAAGAATTAAAATCCGATCCAGAAACTGCAGATATTCCGGTGCATATTTTTTCTGTGGTGGATAAAGAAAAATTGGGTTTGAGCCTCGGGGCAGAAAGCTATAAAGTGAAACCGATAAATATTAATGATTTGGAATCCACATTCGAAAAAATTATTGATTTAAAAGATCAATCTAAAAAAGAATGTTTGATATTGGCAAAAGACTCGACGATCTTTCCTCAATATTACCAGGCTTTGCAAAATCATTATTCCAATGTTCGTTTTTCTTCGGAATATTCGAATGCTTTATTTTTGTTGCGAGAAAATAATTTTGGAACCTTAGTTCTTTTAGAAGATGATTTACAAGAACCGGCTTTTTCTGAATTTATGGATGCCATACATCTTTTGTGTACTGAAAATAATCAATCATTAAAAATATATCTTCCTAATGATGCTTTATCGGCAGTAAAGGAAAAAATGGAAAAGGGTCCCTTGGATATCATTATCGGAAATCAAGCATTGGAAAAAGATTATGGCATTTCGCATTTAAATGTCAAGCAAAAATCCAATGGTAAAGAAAAAGGAGATCCTTCTGAATTTTTACAGGGAAAAGAAATTTTATTGGTAGAGGATGAAATGAGGAATGTCTTTGCATTGGACAGTGTATTAGAACCTTATGGGGCAAAAATTCAAGTAGCGAATAACGGACAAGAAGCACTGGATTGCTTAAAGGAAAATCATAAATATGATATTGTATTAATGGATATCATGATGCCGGTGATGGATGGTTATGAAGCTATGGCTCATATTCGAAACCATCCGGATTGGAAGAAATTAAAAATAATTGCTGTTACGGCGAAAGCCATGAAAGGAGATGCCGAAAAATGTTTGGAAGCTGGTGCGAATGCATATGTTTCCAAACCGATTGATGTGGATGAATTATATAAAACCATGTACGAACTGTTAGATAAATAAAAATCTATCGAGAAAACAAATACCGAATGGAATTAGAATTAAAAGAAAAAGCAAAAATTTTACTCGTGGATGATAAGCAAGCCAATTTGTTGGCTTTAGAAGCTTTATTGTCGGATGATAAACGTGAATTCTTTTGGGCGGGTTCTGGCGAAGAAGCTTTGGGCTTGGCGTACCGCCATGATTTTGCCTTATTGATGCTGGATGTACAAATGCCGAATATGGATGGTTTCGAATTGGCGAATATTTTAAAAGGTAGCAATCGTACAAAACATATTCCCATTATTTTTGTCACCGCCCACAGGTATACCGATAATGATGTGTTACAAGGATATACTGAAGGAGCGGTAGATTATTTATTCAAGCCCTTGAATGCTCATATTACCCAATCTAAAGTAAAAGCTTTTATCGACTTATATTACCAACGGAAAATCATTGAAAAAATGAATTTGGAGTTGGATGATAAAAATAAAAAATTAAAACTCACCAATACCGCTTTGGAAGATTTTGCCAATATTGTTTCACATGATTTAAAAGAACCATTGAGAACCATTTCTAATTTTTTAAACCTACTCCATCGAAGAAATAAAGATGTATTGGATGAGAACAGTTTGGAATTTATAGACATTTGCCAAAATAGTGCATCCCGTTTGGATAAATTGGTGAAATCCCTTCGTTCTTATGCTAGTTTGGGTTATAAAGATTTAGATAAACAATGGATTGATCTAGAAGAAATTGTTGAAAATGTAAAAACACAATTGTTGGCAAAAATAGAAGAAAAAAAGGCGGAAGTGGTGATTAAAGGTTCATTGCCGACTATTTTAGTCAATGAAGTTCAGTATCATCAATTGTTCCAAAATTTATTGGATAATGCCTTGAAGTACCAAGCAGATGATAATCAACCCGTCATTGAAATTTCTTGCCAGGAAAAAAATAGCATGTGGTTGATTTCTTTTAAGGACAATGGAATTGGTATTAATGATGATTTTAAAATGAAGGTATTTGATTTGTTCCAAAAATTCCATAACAAAAAAGAATATGAAGGAACCGGGGTAGGGCTCTCGATTTGTAAAAGGATCGTTGAGAACAACGGCGGAGACATTTGGATCACATCAGAAGAAGGCGTAGGAACAACCTTCGAATTTACAGTTCCCAAAACCGAGATGCCGGAAAATTAATATTCTTTTTTACGGGTATGATCCAAAAGCGAAATTAAACTCTTTTTTATTTGATTCAAGGTTTTATCATTTTCTGGTAAAGTATCTGCAATTTTATTTTTATGAAATGCCTGATGCCGACTAGAAATCATTAATAATTGATCTTCGATATCCTTGTATTGATAATTACCTCTAATGGCTTCCCTAAATTTTTGAATGGCTTCTTCTGTTTCATCTTCAGAAATTAAATCTTTTATTTCTTGAAGAAGAATAGAATCTAAATTTCCATGATGAGGCGATCGGCTTCTTGGAATTTTATCATAGGGAAAACCGATATTGAACAACAATTCTGAAATGGAAAAAGGCAATCCACTTTCGTTACAATGTATCTGGCGTGATGGATTTTTTTCGAACCAACGAAGTAGATTTTCGTATTTAAAAGATTGTGTGACTTCAGGCATAGAAACACATTCTTCGCAAGGACATTCCAAAATAATATCATAACTTTTTTTGCGATAAATCCCCTTGTAAAAATTCTTGTGTATTTCTTCTATTTTATCCAACAAATAAGAGATGATCCCTCTGCGGTTATTCCCCTCTATTTTTATTTCTAACTTGGATTTGCTTTCTTGTATCAATGCTTTTGCCTTATCGAAATAAATGATGCAACCTTTTCTCCAAAAGGCATCTTTTTCCAATTTATCAAACAATAAGCACGTAAGTTGATTGATGATGCCCGTAGGCAAATTTCGATATTCATAACTGATGGTAATTTGCTTTTCCGGTTTCCAATTTTTTACGGCATCCGGCAAATCGAAGGGAAGAAGAGAGGGGATAATAAAATTATTTGTACTCGCCCCTTGTTGGAAACAAAGTCGGAATTGTTTCATTAATTCTAATATGGTCGGAATTTGGAATTGATATTTTTGATGGACAGCTAAAATGTTTTCTGCCTCTTTTCTTGTGAACTTTCCCTCGTTTTTGCCAACAGTACCATCGGCAATAATATAATTCACACCATCTACCGCCCATTGTGCATTAATGAATACTTTATCAGATAAAGTGCCGATGTCTTCGTACCAAATGAGAAAACCTCTTTTATGAAATTGCTTGAGTAAAAATTTCACATCAGTGGCATCCGGCATGATATCCTCGATTTTTTTGTGGAAATCCTGCAAGGACAAAAAATCATGTTCTTTTTTTAATTCGGGTAAACGATCCTTCACCCGTTTCCATTGTCCGGGATAGGGGGTATTCATGATTTTCAAATCCCGTAACTCATGGTGTATATGGTTTCGGATGGAAATTAATTCGCTTTTATCTTTGTCTTCCATCCGTTTCAAATCCAAGGAAAATTCTTTTCGGATATTGAAAGAATCATCCCGATTAAATTCACTAATGTCGTAACTCTGATTGGTGAAACCATAGAACTCATTGTTCACGATCAGAACAGGACTTTTGCCGCCAAAAATTTCGATATTGATAATTCTATTTCTCAGGCTTTCTGTTTTGGAATTCGATTGGTCATCCTTATTGTTTCCAGTGAGTAAAATATACAAGCAATCATCACTATAAAAAATACGATGGGAGGCATCATACACCACCTGCCCACCGAAATCCCAGATATGGGCAATCACTTCTTC
>JAHDDR010000106.1 GCA_020629255.1 Saprospiraceae bacterium
TTTAATCCTATTTTACAATTTTTCAAGTAGGAAATTCGTCATTTTAGTATATAGGTGGAGACGGGTCAATCCACCATAAATACCATGATTTTTATTCGGGTAATAATAGGTATCAAATTGTTTGTTATTCATAATTAAGGCATGAGCCATTTCTGCCGCATTTTGGAAATGGACATTATCATCGGCAACACCATGCACCAATAAATAATTTCCTTTTAATCGATCTGCAAAATAAACGGGAGAGTTTTCCTTGTAGCCTTCTGGGTTTTCTTTGGTATCTCGCATATAACGTTCTGTGTAAATTGTGTCATACCATTTCCAACTGGTTACCGGAGCCACAGCAATGGCTGCTTTAAATACATCGTTCCCTTTCAGGATACAAAGAGAAGAAAGGTAACCTCCATAACTCCAACCAAAAATTCCGATACGAGAAGCATCTACATATTTTTTCTTTCCTAGCCATTTCGCTCCTTCAATTTGATCAATAGTTTCGTATTTACCGAGTTGGAGGTAGGTCATTTTTTTGAATTCTTCTCCTCTTCCGCCCGTTCCTCGATTATCCACACAGGCAACAATGTACCCTTGTTCTGTTAAGTGTTGGAACCACCAATAATTGAACGCATTCCATTCGTTGGTTACACTTTGGCTGCCAGGTCCTCCATATTCTGTCATGAAAACGGGATATTCTTTGTTTTCGTCAAAATTTTTAGGTTTGACCATCCAACCATTCAAGGAGACTCCTTCTGAAGTTTTGAATTCAAAAAATTCTACGGGCTGCACATCATATTCTTTCATGATGCCTTTTAATTTTTTATTGTCTTCTATGGTACGAATAGACTTCCCACTATTATTATATACGGTATAGGTTGCCGGAGAATTAATGGTGCTATGGTTATTGACATAATAATCGAAAGTGCTGCTGAATTGGGCAGAGTTCCATCCTTTTTCTGAGGTCAGTTTCTTTTTCTTTTTATTCTTGGTGCTTGCCCAATACACATATCTTTCCAAAGGGGATTCTTCGGTCGATTGGAAATATATTTTTTGATTGACTTCGTCTATTCCATAGAATTTCGTCACTTCCCAATCACCTTGTGTAAGCTGACGAACCTCCTTGCCTTTCATATCATATAAATAGACATGGTTGTAACCGCTTTTCTCGCTTGTCCAGACAAAATGCTTACCGTCTTTTAGGAAAGTCAGATCATCATGGATATCGATATAATATTTATTTTTTTCTCTAAACAAGGTAGAAGTATTTCCTGATTTTGCATCTGCCAAAACCAATTCCAAATCATTCTGCCAACGATTCATTTTGAAGACACACAATTGGTTGGGGTTTTGTGTCCATTTTAATCGAGGAATATATTCGTAATCGGAACCTAAATCTACGAGAAGGGTTTCTTCGTTTTCTAAATTATAGATAAATACAGAAACTTTGGAGTTGTCCTCCCCTACTTTGGGATACTTGAAGGTTTCATATTCTGGGTAGGCGTCATCTTTATAAAGCGTCATGGTAAATTCTTTCACATCGCTTTCATCGAATGCCATATAGGCGATTTTTTTACTATCGGGCGACCACCAAAACGCTTTGGCAAAGGAGAATTCTTCTTCGTAGACCCAGTCGGTGGCTCCAAAAATGAGGTTATTAAAGCTCCCATCAATAGTCAATTGATTTTCTTCTCCCGAACTCAAATCTTTGTAATATAAATTATTTTCGAAAACATACGCCACCTTTGTAGCATCGGGAGAAAATGTGGCATATTGGATTTTTCCTAATTCGGATATTTTCTCCAATTTTTTGGATTTTGTATCATAGGCGAAAAACACAGCTTTCGATGATCGACGATAAATTTGTGTATTTTGGGTTTTAATTAATATTTTGGATTCATCACTATTGAAGGCGTAGCTATTGATTCTAGCTAAGCTTTTAGCGTCTACTTCTTCTCCATCCAAAATCACTCCGACTTCTTTTCCTGTTGTGATATCATATTTTACAATACTGTTCCCATCCAATTTTGAATAATGTTTTCCATCGTTCAAGAAGTTGAAACCAGGTACATAATTCGGCATAAACACGTAATCCTTCCAAATATTTTCTAGGGTAATTCCTGCTTTCTTTTGCCCAATAAGACCCATCGGGACAAGAAAAAGAAACAATAAGATTTTTGCTTTCATGGTAATGAATTTTAATGATTTATTTCTTATTGACCGCCTCCCAAATCGCATCTTTCGGACAAGGAGCCTCAATATAAATTTCTTCTTTTGATATGGGATGTTTGAATTTCAAACTTCGTGCATGTAGATGAATGGAACGATCGGAATTACTTCGTCTTGCCCCATATTTTACATCGCCTTTAATCGGAAATCCGAATGCAGCCAATTGAGCTCTAATTTGATGAAACCGCCCTGTTTGCAGTTGGATTTCCAATAATGAATATCGATCCATTTCTTGCAGCAGTTTATAAGTCAAAATCGCTTTTTTAAACCCCGATTTTTCCTCATCAGAAATTTCTGCTTTGCGTATTTTTCCATTTCTCTTGAGATAGTGCGTTAATGTGCCCGCTTGTGCTATTTCTTTTTTAGGCACAATCGCCCAATATATTTTCTCTACCTCCCGATTCTGCATGATTTGATTCAAATAAGCCAATGCTTTTTTATTCTTGGCAAATAAACAGACTCCACTGGCCGGTCGATCCAATCTATGAACCAAACCCAAAGGATGTTTACAATAAATTTCTGCCAATTGCAGCAAGGATTTTTCTTCGTCTTTTCCTTGTTGGGTCAATAGCCCATTCGGTTTATTAAATGAAATGATTTGGTTGTCTTTGTACAATACTAAATTACTGATATTCTCTTCCATTTCCCAAAGTTAGGTTTATTCTGGAAATCCCTCTAAAAGCTGTCAAATTAACTCCTTAAAAATCAACAATTCGCCTTATAATTTTGTATTATAAGTTACAAAAAACTTAATCTCGAACAAATGTCGTGCAGCAAGCGGATAATTATATAAGTTTGTTCTTTAAAAGACGTTATAGATATAAGAGTTATCGCAATATCATCTATAGAATCAACACACAGTTAGTACTCATGAATCAGTTTTACACCATATTATTCATATTACTCCCCTTCGTAAGTTTGTTCGCACAACCATCCAATGATGGTTGCCTAAACAGCATTCCATTAATTAATACTACAAATTGGTGTTCCAATGTTGGCGAATTTTCTAATATTGGTGCCACAGAGTCAGATTTCAATTATCCTCCTGGTACTTGTATGACCAATGCTAATAATGATGTTTGGTTTTCGTTTTTGGCCACGGCTCCAGATGTAACTATCACTATTATTGGATATGCTTCGATTTCTCCAGGGGGGAATTTAATCCAACCCGAAGCAGCTCTCTATACCAATGGCTGTGGGGGAGCGATTTCACAGCTCGAATGTGCCACCGACAATGCCAATAATGGAATTATTGAACTCTATGAAGGAGGTCTGACGGTGGGACAAATTTATCTGATTCGAGTGGATGGGCGATTTTCTTCTATCGGAACTTTTCAAATTTGTATCAATAATTATTATCCAGCAGTAGAACCTGGTTCTGATTGTATTTCTAGGGCATTTCTTTGTGAAAAGGAATCTTTTACCATCCCTACTATAACGGGTGCGGGTCTTGATTCTGATGAACTTGCCAATTCTTGTCTGGGGGGCTTGGGTGGATCATCTGAATCCAATTCAACATGGTTTTCTTGGACATGCAGTGAATCAGGTACTTTAACTTTCACACTCACTCCTACCAATCCTTCAGACGACTTGGATTTTGTAGTCTATGAACTTCCAAATGGTTTAGATGATTGTACCGTAAAAATAGAACAAAGATGTATGGCAGCAGGAGACTTTGATTTTCCCTCTCCATGTATGGGACCCACTGGTCTGAACCTTACTTCTACCGATGTTTCCGAACCGCCAGGCTGTGGCGGCGGCAACGATAATTGGGTGAAGGCTTTGGATATGGTGGCTGGAACGAGTTATGCCCTTGCCATCAATAATTTCACTTCTACAGGTAATGGTTTTTCGATTGATTGGGGAGGTACTGGAGAGTTTGAAGGCTCAGTCACCAATATCATCCTGAATTCTAATAATGACACTATTTGCATGGGCAATACGCTTACTGTCGATGAGATTACCACTACAAATTTTGGAAGCATTATAGGTCGAAGTTGGAATTTTGGTGTTGATGCTACTCCTGCTACCGCAACGGGTCCAGGTCCCCATAGTGTAACTTATAGTAGTGTAGGTGTAAAATCGATTACTTTTACAGCAGAAAACAGTTTAGGTTGTTTAGAAACCGAAATCTTCAATATTGTAGTTGACCCTTGTTGTGAGACTGTCAATACAATGGATATTTCTGCTACTGTGAATGAATTGGAATGTTTTGATGATCCTGTTGGAGAAATCAATGTTAGTGTAAATAGCCCCTTCCCCATTACTTCTTATGAATGGGATACGGGAGATATGACAGAAGATATAAATGGTTTAACCGGCGGTGATTACACTGTTACGGTTACCAACGAATTCTGCGAGGAAGAGGCTACGTTTACTGTTCCGTCTCCTCCTCCTTTCGAGTTTGATACCGTTATGACATTGGCTACTTGTGGAGGTGGGCAAGATGGATCATTAACCCTCAATGTTTCGGGGGCTACTCCTCCATTCCTTTTTGATTGGAACGATGGCAACGGGTTTACTCAGAATAATCAACTCACTAATATTCCTATCGGTTTTTATGATGTTACAGTTAGGGATGATAACAATTGTGAGAAAATGCTCACTTTGGAAGTAAAGGAACTGGAATTGATGTTGGACCCCACCGTAGAGGCCGTCACTCCTCCTACTTGTTTTGGTTTTGATGATGGAAGCATACAATTGGTCATTGCCAATGGGCAACCACCTTTTCTTTTTGATTGGAATGATGGCAATGGCTTCGTGAGTCAGAATACTATGGAAGGAATTGTAAATGCTACCTTCTTTGTTGATGTTATGGATGCCAATGGTTGTTTTGGTGCCGGCCAGTTCGAATTGGTTGTTGAACCTCCTCCTCCATTAGAAATCGATTTAGATTCTGTGGATGTGAGTTGTTTCGGCGAATCAGATGGTTCTATCATACCTCATGTTGTTGGGGGCGTAGGGGGTTATCAATACCAATGGAGTGCTGGAGGGCAAACGGATTCTATTGCTACGGGGCTTCCTGCAGGCATGTACTTTGTTACGGTTTGGGATGCTAATGATTGTGTTATTGAAGACAGCATCGAGGTGGTTCAACCCATTGAGTTAGGCATTAGCCATATCGATGTAACCGATGTGCTTTGTTTTGGTGATGCCACCGGAGAATTTGCTGTAACTGCATTCGGAGGAAACCCACCTTATTCTTATAGTGTTGATGGTATTGATTTCCAAACAGATAGTGTTCTTATTGATATTCCCGCCGGCACCTATGATGTTACCGTTATGGATACTATGGGGTGTATGGTAAGTCAATCGGCAACGATTAGGGAACCTTTGGAATTGATTGCTTTACCGGGTGAAGATTTGACCGTGAATTTGGGGTATTCCATCCAGATTCCGGCAGAACATTATCCGCCGAATAAACCGGTTACGGTTGAGTGGTCTCCTACTGATAGTCTAAGTTGTACCGATTGTTTTATGCCTTATGCCAACCCTGCGGTCACTACGACCTACACGATGACCATTACCGACTGGAATGGCTGTGTTGATTCTGCTTTGATCACTGTTTTTGTCGACCCAAAGCGACCTATTTATATTCCTAATGCCTTTTCGCCCAATAATGATGGTGTGAACGATGTCTTTACCGCTTATTCGGGTCCGGCTGCCCGAAGAATTCAACGGATGCAAGTGTTTAACCGCTGGGGCGATCGTGTATTTGATGGTGCGAATATTCCTATGGGTGAATTATCCAACGCTGGTTGGAATGGTCGTTTCAAAGGGGAAGATTTGAATCCGGGTGTTTATGTCTATGTAATAGACGTTGAATTTGTTGATAGTGTTGTAGAATCTTATCGTGGAGATATTGCTTTGTTGCGTTAATGAAGATCAGATTTAAAACCATATCATTCATCATTATATTTTCCTTTTTCCTTGTAGGATGTGAAAACGACATCACTCAGGTTCGGAAATTCGGTTATTTTGTAGATGTTCCCTCAGAAGTTGTAAGGGATGTCAAAATGTTATATAGCGACTCCCTTAAAGTACGTGTAGTGGTGAGGGCTCCTTTATTAGAACGGTATTCTGGTACGGAGGCAGAAGAGGAATTCAACGAAGGTTTGGAAGTGGATTTCCTAGGAGAAAATCTCAAACCGACCAGTAAACTCACAGCTAATAAAGCCATAAAAAAAATCATCCCAATCAAAGACGATAAAGGAAGGTTGGTTCGGGAACCGGTTATTATTGTCCAAGAAAATGTAATACTCAGAAGCTCAAGTGGTGATACTTTAAAAACCGAAGAATTGGTTTGGTATGAAAATATGGGTAAGTTAGAATCTGAAAAATTTGTGACTATCCTCAAACCCGACGAGGTGATATACGGTTATGGATTCGATTCTGACAAGGAGTTTTCCCGATGGCGGATCCGCCAAGTTACCGGGCGTTTCAAAGGGGATAATTTCACCAAAGATTTTCAGGATTAAATCGTCGAGTTTTACTTTTAAAATTTGATTATAGCCTCCTCGATATTTTCTCTTTCGAACTATTTTCACATCTTTGAGGTTGAGTTAACGTTATGGGCAGAGAACATCCAGATAATATTACAGTAATCGCCACGAATAAAAAGGCAAAATTCGAATATCATTTCCATGCGGAATTTGAAGCCGGCATTATTTTGCGAGGTACCGAAATCAAATCTATTCGGAAGGGCATGGTTAACTTGAATGATGCCTATTGTTATTTTCAAGATGGTGAATTGTATATACAAAGCATGTACATTGGAGAATATAGCCATGGGACATACAACAACCATGAAACCCGCCGAATCAGAAAATTACTACTTAGAAAAAATGAATTAAAAAAATTATCCCGAAAAGTTCGTGAAAAAGGTTTTACCATTACTCCTTATCAAATTTATATTACCGAACGAGGTTTGGCTAAAATATTAATTGCTCTTACTTCTGGTAAAAAATCTTTTGACAAGAGAAATAGTATCAAGGAAAAAGATACCAAACGACAAATGGATCGAGTGAAGAAGGAACGATTTTGACCCCTTTTATCACATTTCTATATCCGCAATAATCTGGATAGCGTCTTGATATACTTTTTGTGCATTGCTGTCGGTACTTCCGGCAAATACGGCCCGCTCGCAGGTTTTGATGAGATCCATGAAACGGGAAATATGTTGTTTGTCTGCCCCTGATTTTTCTAATTTTTGTTGGACATTATTCTTGGTCAATTCCGAACCGGGGATATTGAATTTATCGCTGACATAGCCCAAAAGTGCCTTCGATGTTTCATCGAAGAAGGAACGATTGTTCCCTTCTTTCAAGAATTTTTCTGCTCCCGACAATCTGCTCTTTGCCACTTTTTGTGCCAATCGGCTTTTCTCTGCGATGAGATCCACAGGTGGTTTTTGGGCTTGGATATATTTATATAAAACCCCTGCTCCCAACAACAAAAACGGAATACAAAACAAACTCCAAAACAGGGGTGTTCCTACAAAATCCCTTTGGGCAAATGTGCGGGCACTGGTTGTAATGTGTCGGATTTCTTTCTTGGGTTTTGGGGGTTCTATCGGCTTTACATTTACATTGGTGTTATTCTTTCCTTGTCGGATATTGACGGTAAAAGTAGCTGGATATTGCAATACGAATTTACTAGAATCGGGATCGTAATAACTGAATTCCGGACGGATGGTATATCGGCCCGGCACTTTGGGAAGGATGAGGTATTCGAAAGTTTTTCTACCATGTAAGGTTCCGTTGCGTTCGCCTTGGTTTTCTTCCTTCACATTGGGATCATACACCTCGAAGGTATCAGAAAGGATGAGCTGGGGTGCCGTCACTCTTTTGATATCTCCATCACCAGAAACGGAGATAGAAAGAGTAATAGCATCGTCTGTGGTAGCTGTCATCTTATCCAAATTGGCGGTAGAATTGTATCTGCCAACAGCACCGGAAAATGTTTCGGGTATAGGTTCTGGTAAGGGTTTGACGTTGATATCAATAGGAGCTGTTTCAACAATATAAGATTGTGTAGGACGCAACAAGGAAAACGGATGTCTGGAATTACCGCTGCTCCCTCCGTCTATCGGAACGGCTAGACGGATAGAAATGGGGTCGATGGTAATCGTTCCTGACTGTTGCGGATATACTGCCAAACGTTTTATGATTTGAACCCCATATTGAACCCCATTAATAACTTCCTTCACCGCCCTTGCATCGAACCTTCGAATCGGCGATACGAACAAGCTTGAGAAGGAAGGTTCTTCTACAATGCCGTATCTATCAATATTAACGGCGTAATAAATTTTATAATCGAGTATGATTTGTTCTCCGGCAACGGCTTCTGTTGTGCTTAATTCTGCCCGGGCAAAAAACATTTCATCTGCATCAACTTTCTTTTGGCTGTTTTCTACGACATCTACAATCAGGGGTTTGGTTTGGTATTGTTTTCCACCAATGGTAATGGATGCCGAACCGATTTTTAGTTTTCCTTTTTTCTTGGGTTGAAGATAATAGGCATAGGTCGTGCTACGCTCCCACACTCCATTGATAGCGGTAGCGTTGGTTCTTACATTCTTACCGCTTACTTGTTTGAAATCTTTGAATGAGGGCGGGATAAAATTTTGTCCTTGTCCATTCGTGAGGGTAAATGCCACTTCGAAATTATTGCCCATCATGATTTGCTTGGCATTGGTCGTTGCCTTGAAACTAACATTTTGGGCAAGAAGGGAAGTGCTTCCCAACATCATCAAAAATAAAATTAATATGTTATTGATGTATGATTTCATTAAATGCGATAGGTTTTCTTTTTCTTCTTTTTTTCTTGGGGTGCTGATGGTGCTGTTTCGTTTCTTTCGGGCCATTGGAAAAACCGATCATTCCTTCTATTGAAAAAATCATCGAAAGGATTGGATTTCCTAGGCATAACATAACCTTCTACCACGGCGATTTTTTTCATTTCACTTTTCAAGGTTTTTCCATCTGTGGAAATCTTGGCGGGTTCGATGGCTCTTGTACCCGTCTTTTCCGCTTCTAAAATATAATTATAAGATACTTCTTGGCTTGATTTTCCATTCATAAAAGAAAAACTAGAAGACATATTGGGACCCGAGATGATTTTGAATCCGATAAAATCGGGTGGAGAAAATTCATCGCCTTGTCCATTTTTAAGCACAAAAGAAATTTCGAACCTTTCGCCCAGGGGTACGGTATCGGGAGCCATAACTTTAAAAATAGGTCCATCTTGTGCTTGGAGGTTGCCCAAAGCCAGCAATAAACTCATACCGATCCAAATGATTATTTTTTGCATATTACCAGTCTTTCTCGGATTTATAATCACTTTGTTGTTCTTTCCTTAGTTTCTCTTGAACCTTCTTTTCTTCCTCGTCCATCACCTTGAGTTGCCGCAAGACTTCTTCTTCTGATTTTTCTTCCGGATTGGGTTGCTCTTCCTCTTCTCCTTGCTCGCCTTGGCTTTGTTGGTCTTGCTCTTGCTGCTCCTGTTCTTGCTCTTGTTGGTCTGGATTCTCTTGGGGATCTTCTTCAGATTCTTGTTGTTGCTGCTGCTGTTGTTGCTCCCCTTCCTGTTGTTCTTGGGATTCACCTTCCTCCCCTTCTCCTGAATCAGATTGTTGCTGTTGTTGCTGCTGTTGCTGCTGCATCTGCCGTAAAGCGTGCATGAGGTTCTTTTTGGTATCCATATCATTCGGATTATTCCTCAGAGCATTTTTATAGGCCTCTATTCCATTTTTCAAGTCCTTTTTCTCCATGTATGTATTCCCTAAATTATGATATGCCTGTGCTTTGATGTTTTTATCTTCTGTATTTTCTATTGCAGTAAGATATTCTTCTGCTGCTTTCGACAAGCGCTGTTCCAGTTGTTCTGGATCGATGGTTGGGTCGATGCTTTTATAAATGGCATTGCCTCTATTATAATGCCCTTTTACGCTGTTCGGATTTTCTTCGGTAGCTCTCAAATAGTCTTCTTCCGCTTGAATATAGTTGCCTTGCCGATAGGATGAATCGCCATTTTTCAAGGAGTTGTGCTCAGTTTGGCTCCATCCAAAAAGGGGCAAAAACAAACAAGTTAATATGATAATCGTTTTTTGCATTTTCCTTTTTTAACTAAAGATGTCTTTTCCGGAAATTATGTTGCTTCGACGGTAAGACATCAAAAATTCAATCAACAAAAATAGAATGCCCGGAATGAGGAACACCCAGAAATAACTTTCATATTCATCAAACATCCTTTGCTCGAATTCCCTTTTCTCTATCTCACTGATTTTCACCTTCAGGGCATTCAGGACGGCTTCATCTCCAGAAATCACATTATAATATTTTCCTCCTCCTGCTTCCGCAATCTCCTTGAGCATGTCTTCATTGAGTTTAGAACGCACCAAAGCCCCTGTTTTGTCTCTTTTGAAATCCGTATATCCTCCAAAAGTAACGGGAACATATCCCCCAGCGGCGGTTCCGGTTCCTACGGTATAAACAAGCAAACCATTTTCGTAGGCTTCTTTGGCTCTCTGCACCCCTTCCGGATCATGGTTTTCTCCATCCGAAATAACAATGACTGCTTTATATTTATCCTTGTCTTCTTCGAATGCCAATTCAGCTAATTCTATCGCTGATTTAATGGATGTTCCTTGTGTCAAGATCATGGAAGGGTTGGCACTGTCTAGGAACAAACCCGCTGCGGAATAATCTATCGTGAGGGGCATATGGACATAGGCATTACCTGCAAAAACGATTACCCCTACCCTTTCTCCTTCCAAACGTTCTACCAATTTTCTGGCGAATTTCTTAGATCGTTCCAAGCGGCTCGGAGCGATGTCGGTGCAGTTCATGCTGTTCGAAATATCGAGTGCGATGAACACATCCGAACTTTTCCGTTTTACTTTTTCACGTTTCGTTCCCCATTGCGGATTCGCCCAACTCAAGCAAAGGAAAAGGATGGCTAAGGATAGTAAAATAAATTTGGCCCATTGTCTCGGTTTGGAAAAGCGAGGCATCATCTGTTCCAATATTTTTGTATTACCCAATTGTTCCAATACCTTCTTCCTATTCATTATCATCATAATAAATAGGAACAAAAGAATGGGAATGGCGATCCATCCTAATAACAATATGGGTTGTTCTAATCGAAACATAAATTATCATTTACGGAACCGACCGTAATATGGTATATTTTAAAATCATTTCAAGGAAGACAAAAACCAGACCCCACATTAAAAAACCGTGGAAGGCTTCGCTGTGCCGTTCTATTTTTGTAATTTCTATTTCTGATTTTTCCAGTTTATCAATTTCATCGTAAATTCTTTGGAGGCTGGCATTGTCGATGGCTCTGAAATATTTACCGCCGGTCAAGTCTGCCATTCTCACTAACAGTTTTTCATCAATTTCAACAGGTACCAGACCAAAGACATATTCTCCGTTGGACCTTTTCCTGATTGGAGCCAAAGCATCTCCCATGGTTCCTACGCCAATGGTATATACCCGAATCCCTAATGTTTTTGCCATGTTCGTGGCATCCATCGGATCATAATATCCTGCATTATTCATACCATCCGTTAGCAAGACCACAATTTTACTTTTGGAGCTACTGTCTTTAATTCGATTGACGGCAGTTGCCAAACCCATACCTATTGCTGTTCCATCTTGAAGTGGGCCGCATCGGAGTTGGGCTAGAAAATCGTAGAGCATACGATGATCGGTTGTTGGAGGGCATTGTGTGTAGGCTTCTCCAGCAAATGCGACCAAGCCGACTCTATCAAAGGTTCTTTTTTCCACGAATTCAGCTGCCACTTGCTTGCTCGCTTCGAGCCGATCGGGTTTGAAATCTTTGGCGAGCATACTGCTGGATAAATCCATCACTAACATGATGTCTATCCCTTCTCCTTTTATTTCTTCTTTCTTGTGTATTTTTTGAGGGCGAGCTAGGGCAATAATGAACAAACTTAATGCCGCTAATCTTAATAATGGAGGCACAATCATTCTCAACCAACCGCGAAGCGAATGCCCTTCGAAGGCTTTCAGGTTCGACATCCGGAAATTGGCATAGCGGTCTTGGCTCAAATATTTGATGTAGGCAAATGCAAGGATGGGAATGAGTATCAATCCAATCAATACCCAACAATAATCAAAATGAAAATTGCCTATGTTGCATCCTAATATCATTCGTTATTTGTTGTTTCTTCTTCTGATGTTGTTTCTATTATTATTTTTTGGGTATTGGTAATGAATTTTTGTAATTCGTTCATTACTTGGTGATGTGTTTCTTCGGTTGGTTTCACTTTTGCGAATTTCACCATATCCGAGGTACGCAACATCTGAATAAAGGTCTCTCGTTGTTGATTTGAAATATCTTGTTGCTTCAAATCAGGAATGATTTGGGGCGTTACGGATTCAAGAGCATTAATGTGGTAGCGGTTTTCCAAATACTCTCTTGCTATATAGGATATTTCTGAGTAATACTCCTTGATTTCCCCTTTTTGCCAAAGTTCTCTTTCTTGTAATCCTTTCAATTTATCCAGAGCAATGACATGTGCCGGCAAAATGACTTTCTTCGCTACGACTACTTGTTCTGTTTTTCCTCCTTTTAGTTTTTTGAACAGAAGGTACAACAGGAATAATCCGAATATAATGGCGATGGGGATTATTATATATGGAAGGTAATCCCTCAAAGTTATGGGTTCTTCCATAATATCTTTGATGGGGCGAAGTTCTGCTGTTGTATCTATATCTACGGGCTGGACAGTCAGATAAACTATATTGGATCGGGCTTGGTATGTTTTACCATTAGCTGCTGCCGCAAATGTAATGGGAGGGATTAAATGGGTGCCATCTTCGAAGGAGGTAATTCTTATGGATTGTTTTATGGTTTGTGGATTATTGGCATTGAGGGCTTGGTGGTCATAGATTTCCAATAGTTCTACTTGTTCCAAGGTATCGAAGGCTTGTAGAAAATCTGCGGATTGATATTCCAGTCCAAGTGGCTGGGTAATATGAAAGTGCAGGAGCAGTTGATCACCTATCGTTACCTGATTGCTATCTAAGGCAGCAGTGACTTTCATTTGTGCTTGGCACAAGAAAACCAAGCTACAAAAACATAATATGGATATTATTTTTTTCACCATCTTCTTCGAAAGATTGCGAAGATCCGAAATGGTTGTTGATTTTGGAAATCTCAAGGCTATGTTTTAACGGAATTTTAAATGGTTAATGCATTAATTGGCTATTTGTAGAACGCCTAAAGATAATAAAGCTTTTTCGGAGGCGGTTTGTTCTGCTGATTTTTTATTGTAATCATCGGCAATTGCCATTTCTTTATCATCAATAATCACTGCTACTTTAAACCGATCCCTTTTGTCTTGTTTATACTTGGATACTACTTTATAGGTTACAATTTTATTGTGTTTTTGGCACCATTCCAACAGTTGGCTCTTATAATTATCGTCGTAGGTTTCTAATTCATGAATATTGAGATAGCCTCCTCTCAACATTTTTTTAATGATGAATCTTTTCGTCCGATAATAACCTCCATCCAAATA
Source organism: Saprospiraceae bacterium (assembly GCA_020629255.1). Classification (GTDB taxonomy): domain Bacteria; phylum Bacteroidota; class Bacteroidia; order Chitinophagales; family Saprospiraceae; genus JAHDCE01. The sequence goes on from JAHDDR010000106.1 coordinate 13,769, forward strand.
AACGGCACCAACCAAGGCTTCAAGGCAATTTCCAAGCATCGAAGGGCTGATTCTCACATCCTTGTTATAATATTGAAGCAATTCCATGAGATCCATCTTATCGGCGATCTTGTTCAAAGATTTCCGTTTCACGATTTTGGAACGCATTTTAGTAAGGAAGCCTTCATCACTTCCTGGATATTTACAAAACAAATATTCTCCAACCACCATTCCGAGCATCGCGTCGCCTAGAAATTCCAAGCGTTCATTGTTCCTTGCTCCTTGGTATCGATCCACCTTATCCGGTTTATGTAGAAATGCTTTTTTAAATAAATGCAGATTGGCAGGTGTATAACCAAGAACCCCCCTCATTCTTTTTACGAGAAGCTCTTCTTTACTAAAAAACCTATTATATGTTCTTTTAAAAAATCTAAATATCAAAACCGACTAATCCATTTTTCTAAACACAACGGAAGTATTATGACCTCCGAACCCAAAAGTATTACTCAATGCTACACGAATATCACGGGTTTGTGCGGTATTGAATGTAAAGTTAAGTTTATTATCTATTTCTTCATCATTTTCGGAATGGTTGATTGTAGGAGGGACCATTCCGTGCTCCAATGCCTTGATACAAGCGATGGCTTCGATGGCTCCTGCTGCTCCCAATAAATGACCCGTCATAGACTTTGTTGAACTAATGTTCAAATTGTATGCCGCATTGCCGAACACTTTCAATATCGCTTGTGTTTCTGCCACATCCCCTAAAGGGGTCGATGTACCATGTACATTGATATAATCCACATCGGCGGGGGTAATTCCTGAATCTTCCAATGCTATTTTCATCACATTGGCAGCTCCAAGACCTTCCGGGTGGGGTGCTGTGATATGGTGGGCATCGGCGGTCATACCGCCACCTAAAACTTCTGCATAAATTTTTGCTCCTCTTTTCTGAGCATGTTCCAATTCTTCTAAAATAAGGCAACCGCCTCCTTCTCCCAGAACAAAACCATCCCTATTCTTATCGAAGGGTCTTGAAGCTTTAGTGGGTTCATCATTTCTTTCGGAAAGAGCCTTCATAGCATTGAAGCCCCCCAATCCTGTTTTCGTGATTGCCGCTTCGGAACCTCCGGCAATAATTACATCGGCTTTTCCTAATTTGATATAATCGCAGGCATTGATTAGGGCATGTGAAGAAGAAGCACAAGCAGAAACGGTAGCATAATTCAATCCTCTGAAACCATATTTAATGGAAATGAGTCCGGGTGCAATGTCTGCAATCATTTTAGGAATCATGAAGGGATTATATTTGGGTGCTCCTCCTCTGAGGGCATAAGATTCAATCTCGGATTCTAAGGTTTTGAGTCCTCCGATACCTGCTCCCCAAATCACTCCTGCTTTATCTTTATTAATCTGTTCCAAATCAAAGCCTGCATCTTCCATGGCTTCGGTGGCACACACCATTGCGAAATGGGAGAAGCGATCCATTCTTCTTGCTTCCCGTCTATCTATATGATCTTGAGGATTAAACTCTTTTACTTCGCAGGCGAATTTTGTTTTGAATAATTCAGGGTCGAATAAAGTGATGGGGGCAGCACCGCTTTTGCCGTTTTTCAAACCTTCCCAGTATTCGTTCAGAGAATTTCCGATGGGTGTGATAGCTCCCATTCCCGTTACGACAACTCTTTTCATAGATATTAGATATTGGTATCTTAAACATTATTGCGAAAACCTCCGAGACTTCTTTGATTAATTCCTTTGCAATGATGTTCATTGATTTGATTCAAGCGTATTCTAATTATTTGCGTTCAAATGATTAGACAAGGTTAGGGTTTGATGGAGATATAAAAAGAAAAACAGAAAATTGCGATGGCAAAGTCCTGTTTTCATGTCAAAAAAACTTCCTGCCAAAGGCAGGAAGTTTCAATTCAATTATTAGCTGCTGGCCAAAGCATTTTCAACATAAGAAACCGCTTCACCTACAGTCTGAATTTTTTCTGCATGTTCGTCTGGAATTTCAATGCTGAACTCCTTTTCGAATTCCATGATTAATTCAACGGTATCAAGAGAGTCCGCACCTAAATCATTGATGAAATGAGCATCGTTGTTAACTTCAGCAGCATCGACACCCAATTGATCTACTATGATGTCAGTTACTTTTTCTAGTACATTAGACATAGCTTAAAAATTTATTGGTTTACAAAAAGCACCGCAAAGGTAAATCTTTT
>JAHDDR010000107.1 GCA_020629255.1 Saprospiraceae bacterium
AGGAGCATATCCTTTCTGGCGACCTAAATCCATGGCGTTGTTAACTGTGATGTAACCGCCTATCATAATTAAGGCGAACAAAACGAAACCAATTACAGTAGGACTTAGCAATTGTTCCAATAATGTTTTTCTCTGCCCCGTTGCAGTTCCCTCTTTGGTATCTGCCATATGGTTCAGGTTGGCAATGATTCTGGCAAGTATTAATGCCAATATGGCAAGAATACCTAAAATCATTAAATAGAAGGGTGTATTGTTCTCTTCTACTTTTACTCCTGCTCCTCCACCATTATCTTCTGGACCTTTAGGAACACAAGAACCATCATACATACACTGTACATATAACAGTATGCCATCTATTTGCTCGTCTGTTAGATTTGGGAAGTTGTTCATCACGGAACCCCACTTGTCCCAAAGCTCATTGGCTCGTGGGTGGCCATCCTCAATCATTTTTTGAGATTGGCGTACCCACATATATAGATCCGCTTTGTCGTAATCAGCCCATCTTTCTTCTACCCCTCCTAATGCTGGTCCCGTCAAATCAGACTTCATGTCTTTGGCGTGGCATTGAGCACAATTGGCTTTAAATAGTGCTTTTCCTTCATCAACTGTAGGTTCAGCATAGGAATGGAATCCTATTAGAAGGAATAAAAGAGGTAGAATTGCTTTATAAAAAATTCGCTTGTGCAACATATTTATTTGATTTACAAAAGCTTATATCAAATGTCAGAAAATTGTCATGTTTTACTGATCGCAAAGATAATCTAAGGCTTAACTTTTCCCAATATGTAAATGGCTGTTTAGTTTATTTAGAAAACGTCTAAATAACTTAACAGTTTATTAACTATCGTAAATAAGTAGAAAATGATGGAAGAAATGTGTAGGAAAAGGGGGTTAGGAATTATATTTTTCTTTTTTACTCCCAGAATACATGGAGAATTTTTGGTACTTGCATTCTAATGCTCCATTGAATAACGTTATTTTTTTTGAGGGTTTTAATCCAACATGTTTTAAGGCATCAAAATTGGAGCTGATGATCCAAGCGCTCCATCCTTGAAAATCATTTTTCAAGGTATCCCCCATTGTGGCATATAATTTATTGATATCGGTGGATTTTAATCTTTCACCGTAGGGAGGATTGGTTACTATTAATCCATAATCAAAATCATGGTTGGTATTTCTTTTGAAGGGTATTTTTTCTACTTGTACCATTTCTCCGAATTCCAATTCGTCGATAACATTTTGTGTCATCCGAACAGTTCCAGGATTGTTATCCCCTCCCCTTATTTTAATTTCCCGTTTGTCTATTTTTTCGTCGGCTTCTTTTTTTATTTTTTCAAATAAGGCAGAATCATAATTCATCCAGAATTGGAAACCGAATGTATCTTTTCGATAAAATGCAGAAGGAATTTTAGCGGCAATCATAGCTGCTTCGAACAATATGGTTCCTGTACCACACATGGGATCGAGTAGAGGGCGGTTTCCTTGATAACCGGCAATAAGTAACATACCCGCCGCTAATGTTTCGTTCAAGGGTGCCTTATGCCCTAGCTCTCTATAACCACGTCGATGAAGAGATTGTCCAGAGCTATCTAAAGAAATAGTGAATTCATCTTCGTACACATGAACATTCAGAAAAATGTCGGGATTTTTTGTATTGATGCTGGGGCGTTTTCCGGTTTTGTTTCGGAATTGATCCACGATGGCATCTTTCATTTTTAAAGCGACATATTGCGAATGCCTAAAATAATTTGACCGTACATTATAACTGATGGCAAATGTTTTTTTTACATCAAAATGCATCGCCCAATTATAACTCGAAATTTTGTGATACAATTGTCTTTCACTCCTAGCCGTAAATTTATAAATCGGCATTAAAATTCTTAGACAGGATCGCAATTCATAATTCGCCCGGTATAATAATTCCAAATCTCCGTGAAAAGAAACGGCTCTTTTTAATTTTTCGATTTTACTTCCTCCTAAGTTTTCAATTTCTTGAAAAAGGACATCTTCTAATCCGTGGAGTGTTTTGGCTATGAATTCCATATTATGATTTATTGAGGAAATTTTATCTCCTCCGATCTTCTGCTTGTTTCACTACAATTTCTTTTCCGGCAAACATTTTTCCATCCAAGGCTTCTATGGCTTTTTTGGCTTCTTCATCGTTGGGCATATTTACGAAACCGAAACCTTTTGAACGCCCCAACGCTCTATCATATACTACGAATGCGGATTCTACTTCTCCGAAATCAGCAAATAATTCTTCCAGATCTTCATTTCTTACTCCGTAGTCTAATTTTGCAACAAATAAATTCATGGTAAATGATTAAATGAAAATTTATAATTAATTATTAAAAACTAAAACATGCGTAAAACATTCCCTATGAAAGGAAATATCTTCACTATTACGGCAATAATTGCATATATTTTTAACAGCGATCCAATATTAGTTATAAAACTGGATGGGTTAAATCCCGAAGTCATATTTTTATCCACCAAATGCTCCGTATCATCCATTGTTTTAATACCCAAATAATGCAATACCTCTTTGTTCCTTTGGAGTAATGTACCACAAGAAAATAAAATAATATTCCAAATTATCGTTAATAAAAAGGAAGGAAAAAATTGTAATATTTCTAAAAAACTATGTGTTGTCATTTTTGAATCTTAAATTAATTTAAATCGGGATCTTGATTAGGAAGATTATTTTCCCTGTATCTAACCTTTACTTTATAACGACCATCAATGGATTGTACCATCGGTAATAAAATGGTTTCCATTAATTTTTCTGCTTCCTTTTTTGAACGGGCAAACACATTGCTTTCCATGGCATCTTTTCTAAATTCTTTTCTAAGGATATTAAAATTTTTATTAAAATCATCGCTGCTGACTTCCCGCATCCAACCTACATCTAATTTATCGACTTTCGGATATACTTCGTGGCTCAATATTTCGGGCGGTGGTAGTGTAACAATAATATCTTTTCCTTTATGATCCGTTTGGATATCAAAGTATTCATCCAATTTAAAGCCTACTTTCATTAAGCTGATGGCTGTAATTTCTATGTCTGTTGATGATACCGTATATCCCCAAACTTTGGTAGCGACCTCCTTCGACAAACCTTTCTTATCCCTTATCTCTACGGTCGCTAATTCCGCGATGACACGTTCCATACGTTCTTCTAGAATTCCTTCGGAGTTTTTGAAGTCCTGGACCAAGGCGCTTTGTTCTAAACGTTTCACCATCGGTTTCAATCCTTCTTCCATGGCTACGGAGCAAGGAGAATATACTTTCTTTCCTTTTACATACAAGGTTCCTTTATTACTTTTGACCAACGTGGTAATGACATGGTTCACTAAAAAACAAGTATATTTCGAAGCTACTTCATTTAAAACATCCACAGCATCTGAAGCATCATTTTCATACCATTTTTCATAATCTGAATTTCCTTTATCCCGAAGTTGCATCACATCATGATAATATAAATCTTTTAAATAATTATGATGCTTTCGATATTCTTTTTCTACTTTATTCATCAAGGAATCGGGCAAATCCATACGTTTGCTCACATGGGTAAGCAAATCCATATTAAGTTGATATACCATCTTATTGAAATCCCGACGGTACATGGGTGGATTAGACATAATTTTCATTACATCAGCCTCTTCTACCTTAGTTTCATATTCTGCGGGAACATAATTCACCTGCATTTCTTTAGGAACGGTAATATTCCCTCCCTCCCCTACATCAAAATTGGGTGTATCCTCAGGCACGGGTCCTCCGCTGAATTTTTTCCAGATAATGACAACGGCAATTGCCACCAATAATAATAAAGCGACTAGTTTTAATAATGCTTGTCCTTTTTCAGCAACACTCATGATTTATATTTTCATTTATGGTGACTCATCTCGTAATCGGGATGGTATATGTGTCCTGCTTTTTCTGCTTCGAGGCGTTTCTTATATGCTTCCGGGTTTTCTTTTCGATCATAACGAACATTTTCCCAATCGAAAGGAACCATCAATTGCCCCCAATATGTATCCGGGAAAGCTGTTCCATGGGGCAAACCGATGTGGTCGTGTTCGATGGTTACCTGCTTGGGTAAAAACCACGTTCCCAAAAGAATGTCCCAAAAAACAATATTGTTTCCATAATTGGAATTGGATTCCGGAATGACAATGGAATGGTGCCAACGGTGTAAATCTGATGTAGCGAAAACATAATTGAATATACCACATCTCATCTTGATATTACAATGTTGCAACTGGCCATTCACTGCGACAAAAACCGAGAACATCAATAAGGCTTCATCATTGATACCTAAAGTCCACAGTATCATCATCTGCATACCAAAGGTGAAGAAAATCTGAATCGGATGGGCTCGATTGGATGCTATCACATATAATTCTTCCGGGCTGTGATGTACGGCATGGTAAGGCCAAATCGCCGGAATTTCATGCAAGCCCCGATGAAGGATATAATAGCCCATATCTCCTAAGTGGATCGCCAATATCATTTGCCAAAACAAATGCCAATGGTGGGGCCATAAATCAAAACCCACATTATGGGAAATGAATTGAGCCAATGCTAGGAAAAGAGCTGCCAATACAGCTTTGAACAACATCGGTGGGAATACAGAAGTCACCAATAAATGAATCAAATCGGTTTTCAAGACTTTCCACTTGGGTCGCCATTGGTTGTGTTCCGGATAAATATATTCCATAAAAACAATGAACAAGGCTGTTCCCAGAGAAGTGATGGCGACAATGACCAAATCATTGACTTCTTGCTCTATCATCCATAATGCCCCAAATATGGGAACAAATAGAATGATGGGATACAAACTATACGTCAGTATTTTCTGCCAAATATTTTCATCTTTTTCTTGGACACTCATCTACTCTACACCTTTGATTCAAAATGCAAATTTATGAAATTAAGGGAGTTAAAAGGGTAAGTCTTTCGTTAATTATTCATGAAGCATTTCCTTTTGGAGGATTTCACCGATATCTAAAACGAGTTTTCTTCCATCGGACTCTAGCGAATCAAGCAGGTTTAGGTTCTGAAATGACAAAGCAACGAGTACAAAATTCTCTGCCAAAATCTCATCCGGGTGACGAATATAATCTGTATTTCTAGTAATTTTTTGATATAAATCCGGTATTTGATCGATACGATAATATAATTCTTCTTGGATATGAATTTCATTATTGATTAATTCTGGCTCATAAAACCGTAAATCCAAATGGTCAAAATATCTTTTTCCTTTCTCCGGTTTTTTATATTGTAAGAAGGGAGCCAACCATTTTTGCCCACTTGGAGTACTGCAATTGATAAACCAACCTTCTTCCAATCCATCTGGATTGAGTAGTGTGTTTTTAACCATATTTATTGGAATATTGATTTTTGGAGATTCCATACCAAAGGGAGACTGGGTGAAATGAATCCTTTCATATAATTTTTTTCTGATATTAGGATGATATCTTGAATAAATATGAAACACTTCATGGAGCATGGTTTCTAGGAACCCTTTTTCGTAAAAATCATCTAATCGGTTGGAAGGGATAATTATATTTTTTCCTCTGGTATAAAAAACATTTTTTCCAAAATGATTGGGTTCTATTTTTATGAGTCGGATACTATCCAGGAATTTTGACGGAACAATTTCTTGGGTAATATCTTTTACTTTGTTCCAAACCTTAAAAATCAATTCTCTTTCATTTTCAGAAAAATCTTGTACTGAACGTTGTATATGTTTTTTATATTCTTCTTTAGCAGCGTCTAAATGATGGAATTCTTTTTGGGTCTGCAATTCGATATCTTTTAATTGGATATTTTCGAAAAAATATTCCACATTATCCTTAACGATTTCATCTTGCCCTTTTGCTTGACTAAGTATCAGTTCTTCATAAGAATAGGCATTTTCATTTTTGGAATTACAAGAACAGAAAACAAGGAGCAAGGTAATAAGATAGGAATAATTTTTCTTGACTAATTTCATAGAAGACTCATTAAAAAAACAATTCTCTAGAGTAAACAGAGAAGACTCCCTCGAAAAATCGAGAGAGTCTTCAATAAGGTGCATTATAAAATAATTAGGATTAAGTCCTAATTTAATCTTTGATCAATTTAGACGTGAATTCACTATTTCCATTGTTCATTCTTAGAATATATACTCCCGGAGCAAATGATGACATATCAGCAGGATAAGTATTTCTACCTTCTGATACTTGCATTTCATCATCTACTAATAATCGACCGGCAATATCAGTAATAGTAATTCTGACCGAACCTTGTTCTAGAGAATTAAATTCTATGTGAGTCACATCTTTAGTCGGCACCGGGTAAGCCGAAATCATTCCAAACTCCGGTATTCCCCTCTTAATTACAATGGTATGAGAAACCATTTCAGATCCATCATAATCAATGGTTCTTAGTCTATAATATCCTATACCGAGTGGATTATTATCTATCAACTCATACTGTAATTCCTGAACAGAGAAACCAGCGGCAGGCACTTCTCCTATTTCGGTGAAATCATCAATACCATTAGGTGACCGTTCTATGATGTGCAATTTGGTATTTTCTTCGGAAGCGGTTACCCATTTTAAGATGTTTACTTTGTCTCTAGGATAACCATAGAAGTCTACAAGTTCTACGGGTAGAACTTCATCCGGACCAGCGCCTGTTGCACCTGTACCACCAGAAAAACCATCAATACCATTAAATTGGACATAGGTTGTAGAATTTTCCATACCATTGGCAACCGGTACTAACTCATAGGAATCCGTGATTTGAGGAGGAGTTACTTGAGAACCATCAAAGTCATTTGGATCCAAAGCTGTTCCAGCTACTGTTTTGAACCATAAGAACCCTTCATCTGCTGCCCCATAAGTTGTTACAAACAAATCTTTCGCATCAATGATATCCTGCCTTTCTTGAGGATTATAATAGAAGCGGATATTTACCGGGTTGGCTGCATCGATTGTCGTACCATTCAAATGAACATTCCAATATCTTTCCATCGCCCATGTACCCTCCGGAACTCCCGTATCTGTAGCTTCGAAGTAATTCGATGCTACATGAACATTTATATCCGCAGCAGCTTTGGCCGCACTATTATCAATAGGTGCCGTTAAGAACCCTCCCGGATTCCATTGGATGGCAAAGATATATTTACCTTTTTCTTCCGGATCTTCATAATATGTCCATCCGTTATAATCACACTTGGCAACGATTCCCAAATCACTATCTGGTGTTAGATGAACATAATTGGATACATTCGTTGTAGGAATGACCGAAACATCAATTGTATTTGTACAAGAGCCATCATTCACCTCCGCCCACAAATCACCTACAGATGACATATCAGCAGAAGTGGGAGAAGCAATCATTGTACCACCATTATCCGGGTCGCCATCATACCAAGTTACTGTTTCTGTTGCATTTACCGACGTATTATATTGTGTTAAATCAAAAGATGATTCTATACAACTCAACACTGTAACATTCGGATCTACAGCAGCCGGTAAAGTATTTAATGTAAATGTAGCCGTAGCAGCCGTGGTATTATTACAAAGCCCCTCACCTCTTACAAAGAATGTAGTTGTGGCTATCGCATTATAACTAAATGTTCCTACTGCATTATTAGAAATCGAGACACCTCCCAGAGTAGGATCCGTCGTATATAAATGCCATACAGCATTCGTTCCTAGAACACCACTATTTACTTGTACCGTTACCGGTGATGCTGCACAAGCATTATCCGGTGTAACCGTAATGGTAGGTGCTGTCGAAAGATCATTAATGACCACTTCATCTTGCGTAATTAATGTGATACCTGTATCATTACAAGTTCCTTCTGCCCTGATATAGAACGTCGTTGTGGTAGAAAGACCTGTTATGGTAAAGACCCCTGTTCCGTTACTTTGTAATGGAGTAGCACCTCCACCCGTTGGATCGGTATCATATAAATACCACATGGCACCTGTTCCTAGCGTACCACCGGATGCTGTTATGGTTACATCTGTGGGACCACAATTATTATCCGGACTTGCAACAACAGATGTTGGTGAAAGGGATTCAGAATCAATCGTTACGGTAACGGTTACCGGTGTTGTAATATTACAACCACCATCCGCTTGTAAATAGAAGGTCGTTGTTGAACTGATTACGATACCTGTAAAGTCGGCACTTTCATCTCCTGTACGGATTAACGAACCACCGCCAGATGGGTCTCCATCATATAAATACCATAGAGCATTGTCTCCTAAACTTCCACCCATAATGGTGAAATCTATATTTGCTTCTTCACACTCTTGAACGGTAGATGCCATCAAACTTGTTGGTGCAATGGATGCATTTTGTAATTCGACGACTGCAATATCACTTATTGCATCACAGCCTCCAGACATTACATTTCTTCTGAAATAATAGATTCCAACAGCTAGACCTTCATCTGCTACATTAAGCACAGCGTTATTGGCAGATGCACCCGTACATGGCATATAATTAGTTAAATCTGTAGAATACTCCCACTGGTAGGTATAACTTCCATTACCACCTACTAATGCCGCATCTTCTATAATATTGATGGGATTATCAGTAACACAGGCTTCTATCGGGCCATTTACGATATCATTGCTTGTAATAACTGGATTGACTACGAATTTATCAAATGCATAAGTAGACCATCCGCAACACTCTTCCCTCACTTGATATCGGATGGTATAATCTCCGGGGGCACCAAACGTTGTAGTTGTTGGTGTTGGAAGGGAAGATGACCAAACCGGGAATCCGGTTGCTGATGTACCTGCAAAAATTTCCCAATTGAACTCTACTTCTGTACCCCAATTTACTGTTGGTGATAAATCTATGGTTTGTCCTACACAGATTTCGGTTACATCGACTACGGCTACGGCTGGACGAGCATCATCTGATACAATGAGGTAAGAATCGAAATTCGTTCCATCCGCATTCACATCGCTTTCTAACCCCGCACTAGTCGGATAAATACTAATTGGGGAAGAAGAAAGCGTAAAGCTTGATTGAGCCACATCTTCATCATTTACCAATGCGAAACCTGCCGGTAATGCCCAAGGGGTTCCAGTTGTTGTCATTGAAATGATAGAGTTCGGGCAAAGTTTTGCATTGTTATACAATATTTCTACAGTAGGAGTTCCTATTGTTGGTGTGCCGGGTGTACTAATACCATTCAAAACAAAATCTGTAGCCCTACCATTGGCTCCATCACGACCACGACCGCCTGTACCACCATTACCACCTCGACCACCATTACCACCTCGACCACCATCACATCCACCATGATCTGTACCACCTGCTCCATTCGCACCGCCAGCACCAGCCTGTCCGGCACCACCCGTTCCTCCAATACCACCATTTCCTGAAGTAGCAGATGTCTGATAGAATGCATTGGGAACTGAACCATTTGCCCAAATACCAAATGAGCCACCAGCACCATAAGCTCCATTTCCACCTAAACCACCATCTCCTCCTGCACCACCGCGACCACCATTGGGTGTTCCAGAACCACAACCACAGGAACAACATGTTCCAATATCTCCACCACCGCCACCGCCACCGCGACCGCCACCAGCTCCACGACCTCCATTATTACTTTGGCCTGCAGGTAAATAATATAAATTAGCGGTAATGCCTGGTGTTCCGGGTCTATTGCCTACCGGCCAAGAACCACCATTGATTCCATTGCCTGCAGTCGTTCCATTACTCGCCGTACAACCACTGGCATCACAATCATACCAGTTACATCCACCTCCGCAACATCTAGCTCCCCCATTACCGGCTCCACCGCCACCGCCAATATTTGCTCCTGTATTACTGGTTGCATTACCTCCCACAGATCCCCCTTGTCCATTTCCACTACTGCAACCACATCTATTTGTACTTCCTGTTCCTCCATTACCATTTGCCGTGGCTCCATTGTTGGCTCCACCTGAGCCAGAAAGCCCTCCTCTGTTGCCAGAATTCGCTCCGTTACCAGCAGTAATGTTACATCTTATCACCTCAAAGTTACTGGATGCATTCATCCATAAGCCATAGTTTGAACGTCCTCTACTACCTACCGTTCCAGTTATATTTGAAGTTGTAATATCTAGATCTATAAGTTTCCATCCAGTAGTACCGCTACTTCGGAATCCCATTCTAAACCCAACCGTTACTCCTGAAACTGAGCCTGTTCCTGTTCCGTTACAGGTAATATTAGTGGATGCGTTGGAAGATTTCGTCCATATACCTCCTGTATTGACATACCCCCCTTCTATATAAACATCGTTCGGGATGTTTACTATTGTACTTTCTGTATATGCTCCATTTTCCATGCGGATATGGCTTCTTGATGCACTCACTTTTGATAGTGCTGCATCTGTACCCGTCAGAGTTCTACAAGGGTTATTCGGACCTCCACAATTGATACTATTTCCACCAGATGGGGAAACGTAGACATAATCACAAGCAGGAGAGCCTACGGTAATTACACATACAACGGATGCATCCGGATTACCACAAGCATCGTTGTAGGTAAGAGTAATATTATAAGTACCTGGTGTTGAAGGTGCAGTCCACTGTGCATCTTGACCTCCATTCTGAGGCGTGATTGAACCTGCTGAAGCCACCCAAGTATAACCCGTTACATTTGCAATGGCATTTACTGCCGGAGGCTGTAACGTTGTCATAAAGTGGGTAGTACCCGGAAGGACTGTGGAGCCACAAACACCAGAAACGATGTTTGGTGCTGTATCACCTGAACCATAAGGAAACCCTCCAGCTGCAGTAGTAGAACCATCATAAGGATGATAGGTTACCCTTGAACAATTCGAGGTTGTAGTATAAGAACCAAAATTAGCTGAACAATTCGATGTTACTTTACAACGATATAGTCTGGTACCTGCAATTTGAGGTGGAGTGAATGTTGAAGAATTCGCTCCAGGAATATCTACCCAATTTGTTCCATTACAGGCTGTACTTTCAGAAACTTGCCATTGGAAGTGCCTTCCCATATTATTTCCGAAACCATCTGATCCCGCTGCAACGGTTAGGGTTGTATTTTGTCCTAGACAAAGTACATTGTTAGGTGTGGGGTGAGTCGTGATAGTAGGTGCTTGCCTGAATTCCCAACGGAAAGAATAACGTACACGGAAATTTCCGCACCAGTCTGTCCATTGAGTGGCTTGTTCGTGCCAAGTACAGGGAGCGAAATTCCTAAAATTCACTTGCTCTACATTGGAATCAGTACAACGCCTGTCATCCGAATTGATTCCTAGGTTACAGGAACTATTGAATTGATCCATAGGATCGCAGTCATTTTCCCAGGCATCCATACCTAACACAAAGTTAGGAGCTGTTGTAAACCCTGTATTAATGGCGGAACAATTTACGCCACCGTTACAACCACCATATCCTAAGAACCAAGTGGTTCCCCCCATGTTTTCATAGGTAAGAGTAACGGTTCCCACATCGACACCATTTAGGTATCCATCTACAATCCAAGCGGGGTCGGGATCGCCACAGAGGCCACAATCTCCGTAACCGGAGCGCTCCGCTTCAAGGATTACTACTTCTAGTGAGACTGCGGGCTGTGCATAAATATTGTGTGTAAAAAATAAAGTTAAGAGGAGTATGGTTAGGTTTGTATATAATTTTTTCATTTTGTCTTGTTTTTCAATTAAAAAAATCAATTTGTAGGTATGTCATTATTTCAAAGTAAACACATAGGTTTCTTTGATGATGGGATCTTCCCTTGTGAGGGTGAGATCCTTACCTGACAATGAATAATTATATACGGTGTAACTTATTTTACCACGATGATTGGTAAAGGAAACCCTGAAAGTTCCGTCTTGGATTTCCCAAGTGGATTGGGTTGGGTTACCATCTGTGGTGAAACTTAAGGAACCATCTCTTTTTAGATGGAGATGAGTCAAACCTGCAAACACATCTCTCCAAATGGAGTTAGTGATTTCAAGTTTTTCTTCTCCTTCTGCAGTTTCCAATTCATAGGTTTTTGCTTCCCATTTAGTTCCCGAAATTTTCTGGGATTGGGCAGACAATGTCAAACAAAAGGAGAATAAGAATAAAATGAGTGAAAGTTTCTTCATAATGCCTTTGATTTTGTAAAATTCAAATCTGTACTTAGTATGTTTTGTATATGCCAGGGGGGCATATTTAAGTAAATATAGTAAATGATTTTTATTTTCATACCAAGTAATCATGAAATTTTGACTCTTAAACACATATATTTTTGGTTTGAATATCCTAAGAGTTATTGGGGCCAGGGCACTTTCAGACCTTTATCTTTCTCTTGTGTTTCTACATAATGGAGGAATAATTCCATCATTTCGTCATCAGCATCGAAGGAATAGGGAATATCTTTTGGAGGCAAAGGTCTTTCCGTATTGTTGTCTGTATTATCGTATTCTACGATGAAGTGTACCTCTGTATCTTGGGGTAAGATTAAAAATTCATCCAATTTGTATTCCATTTGCCAATCGAAATCCCAATGGTCGATTTTTAATAAAGGAACCGTATCCTTTTCTGGTGTAATGGCATAGGCCAAAACGGATGTTGCTACATGGTGCATGTGAGCCAATATGGAATAAACTGAAATATCCTTATCTATTTTCTTTGTGGCATGCAATGTTTTCTTTTCATTTTTGGGAATCAGGAACTTTTCATCATTTATTAAATGTGAATGACCATGTAGGGAAAAACTTTCGGCTCTTCTAGCTTGCTGGATATTTTTATCATAAGGATAAATTTCTAGTCTTGTAAAATCTTTTTCCGTTACTGGAGAAGGTGCATAATGTATGAGAAAAAAATAATGGAAGCCTGTATCCAACTCTATGTATATGCCATCTGGTAGTTCGTCAACGATAATTCCGGGAAACCATCCTGTAACATAGTCTATAGATAAAGGAGATTTTTTATCTATATATTCATTTTTTAGCGTTGACAAAAGGTTTTCAAAATCTTCTTTGTCGATATTACTCTTATCTTTAATTTTTCCTTTTAAAAATTCTGTATGATGTACTATTTTTTTATTTCCGGGTAGAAATCTGAATTTACGAATTTTGATGGGGAGTTGTTCATTCAACCATTTTTGATCCAAGGCGAAGCGTTGAAAAAGGTCTTTATTCCCGGCTGGCAAATAAAATGTATCTTTTATTTGTAGGGTAACACCGGGGACTTCATTTTTTTTGATAACTACTTCATCATTTATAGCATTGGGTGTCCCTTCTTTTGCTCCTTGCATTATCCAAGTAGTAATATATATTTTTTTCTTTTCGGATAAATAATTTTCATTTTTAAAATGCCGATAATTGGGGTTGGCTGGCCAGGGAGGCATTATATTGTTTTCAATTACATATTGGATCATTTTTGTTCTTTTTTGCACTTCGCCAAATGTGGTGAGTGAAAAAGGAGCGACTTTATTTTTAGCATCTGAATGGCAATGGACACAGTGCTCTTGTAAAATGGGTTGGATATGATCATAATAATTTAAATCGGCATCCAGTATAGTTTGATGGTTTGTTGTTGAATTCAGATTTTTTTTATTCAAGCAAGCCCAAAAGAACAAACTACTGAATAAAACAACCCACAGCTTTATTATTATGGTACTTGATCTTTTTCTCATTCGCTAGTGCCTTACAGTTCTCTAATAAATAATTAATTTCTTTTTTATTTTTCTTTATTCCAATTGCTTGATAAAGATCATCTACTTTTCCTTGGTATAGTCTTGTTTTATTTTTAATGATAAAACATTCGGGAGTTATTTTTGCTCCAACCTTTTTAGATTTTTTCTTTTTATCATCCATCGAATATTTTACATTATTTAATTGATAATAATTCATAAAACTGTCAATTTCTATTTTATTGGTTTCTTTCGTAAACACAAATTCCATAGAAAAATCCTCGTTTGTTACTATGAATTCATATACTTGTCGCAAAGAAGGCGTTACTTGTTGGCAAATAGGGCAAGCAGGGCTTAAAAAAACAAGAACTTGGTAATTTTCTCGAATCTCATTTTTCTTAGTCCAAGAACATCTCTCGGATTGAATCGAAAAAAACAATATTGCTATGAACCCGATCCATTTCATTTCTCAACCTCATTTATTTCAGATATTATTTTCGCGGGTCCATTATTTTGGATGACAATCCAACTTTGTTGATTTCCGATTTTTATTTTTTTAGCATCTCTGATTTGTTCTACAAAAAACGAAGATTTTAGTTTTGAAAGTTCTCCTATTCCCGAATTATTTTTCCATAAAACAGTTCCGGGATCATGAGTGCCAGAAAATAAATCTTTTCTATAATTATCCATATTTCCGACCAGTAATAATTCTTCGTTCCCATCTTTATCCAAATCGATTTCTAAGGTAGAAATAATAGGAGCCATTTGTCCTTTATTCTCTAACGGTCTGGGTTCGTAGTTTCCATTTTTTGAAATCAATGCATAATTCTGAAACGTTTCTATACTCTGGGTCTCGTACGAATTATTTAAAAATTTCAATATCTTTTTCATGTTTGAATTGGAATATGAAAACACTGTTGTGTATTCTCTTCTTAATTCGGGTATTGTTTTTGTAATTTGAGAATATAAATGTATTGGATATCTTTCTTTCTCATTACCGATTGAAAAAATGGTTTCCAATTTTCCATCCGTATTAAAATCGGAAACATCTATAAAAACATTATCTTCTCCATTTTTTTCCTGTGGCTTGAACCTTGTGTTTTCACTTACATTTCCAATTATAAAATCAATTTGTCCATCTTTATTTAAATGACAAGGAATAATTTTCCTCCAATAGCCTTTTTTATCAATTAAATTTACTTTTCTATTTTTTTCACCAAAAGATTGTATTGAAAATAATTCCTGATAATCACCGGCAATAATCAGTTCATTTTGTTCAGCAAGATAATGAGCATCTCTGACTTGGTCTAATGATACATTTTTCAAATATTTTTCAGATGCATCGATGAAGCCTCCTTTTTTATCATTTAATAACACATAGGATTTTGATGTATTGGGATATTGCCCCAGAATATATCCTCCTCCAATAAACAAATCCCAATATCCATCCTGATTGAAATCTGCTTTTTCTACACAAGATTTCACGCCAAATGCAGGACTGTATTCTTTTTTGAATTCTCCTTTTTTATTTTGCCAATAAATTCTATCTGAGTAATGCAAGGAATCTACATCCAAACTAGAAGCCCCTGTTGCTATGTAAATATCATTTAATCCATTTTTATCAAAATCTTCTATGATTATTTCTTTTTCTTCTATTTGAATTTCTTTTAACCAAAGATAATTTTCATCTTCTGATTTAATAAATTTATTATTTTTTTGCAACCAAACCTCCATTAGATAGCCGGACGACGATCCTAATAAAACATCTTCAAGACCATTCCCATCCAAATCACCTACGGCCACACAGGGACCGTCCATTGTTGTTTTTTCTAGTAACAAAGGTTGATGTTTAAAGTCATTGAAATCATTTTCGATATGCACGTAATCCAATCCAACATTTAATTCTTGGAAATATTTTTTTGGCGACTTCTTTTTTATTTCTTTTTTCTCTACATCTTTATAATTTATTTCCAATACTTGATTCGCCGATATTTTTTCTTGCTGATAATATGTTCCATCTCCAAAATGGATTTTTAAAGAATCTACTAATTCATTATCATTTAGTCCAAAAATAATTTCTTTACTGGACATTGAAACATACCCTCTTACTGCATGAGCATCTTTCATTTGTTGCCCGCCCTTATAATATATATATGCTTTTACACTTTGGGAATCATAAGGGTAATTGATTACATTAATTTTTAAAAAATTCTTTCCTTTTTCAACAGCATTATTTTTAAAAATACTTGCTGTTTCATTTAAATTATTCAGTATTAATTCT
>JAHDDR010000108.1 GCA_020629255.1 Saprospiraceae bacterium
GAGGCATTACTCGAAAAGCATAGCCTTAGCTATGGTTGAGAGGAATAACAAAGCATATTTTCAAAAGGTCAAGTTGGCTATAATCAATTTTTCGTGATGACATCTAATAAATATTATTAATTTTATTACTATTTTTAAGGGGTTGGTCCAACCAACCCCTTAAAAAATTTTATCACACAAAACCTTTACACATGAAAAAGACCTTTACCACCCTATGGGGAACACTATTTCTATTTTTGTTCTCCTTCACCACCCAAAAATTAGACGCACAATGCAATGTTACACTTTCGTCATCGGCTCCCGAATTGACATGTGCTGTTACTGCTGTAAATATAGAGGCAAATGCTACTGGAACAGCTCCTTTCTCCTATCTATGGAGTAATGGAGGGGAAACAACTCAAGTCATGGTGATTACTGCACCTGGAACATACACCGTTACAACTACAGATGGCAATGGTTGTTCGGCAACATCATCTATTACAATTACGGAAGATGTGCTTTCTCCTATTGCTCAAATTATCGCTTCGGATTATTCCCTCAATTGTTATAATGGAGGGTATGTGTGGTTAGATGCGGCATCTTCAACAGGGCAAGGCACTTTATCTTACGAATGGTCGAATGGTTCAACGAGTGCATATACAGATGTATTTTGGATGGATGAATATACCGTTACCGTTACCGATGATGATAACGGTTGCACGGCTACTTCATCCATTTATATTTATGATGATTTTATCATCCCATATGTCCAAATAGATTTGAGTGCTCCAGAATTGACCTGTGATGTAACAAGTATTGTGGCGGATGCTTCGAATTCAGCAACATTTGGAGGTACTCCGGATTATGCCTGGTCAACAGGGGAATACACCTCTTCCATTACGATCACATCTCCCGGAACCTACTCACTTACTCTTACAGATACATATAATGGTTGTATGGAGTTTCAAGAATTTGTTATAACAGAAGACATCACTCCCCCAACAGCAGATATTTATGCCTCCGACTATTCCCTCAATTGTTATAATGGAGCTTATGTATTTTTAGATGCTTCAAATTCTGCAGGGCAAGGAACATTGAGCTATGCTTGGTCTACAGGAGAAACAATAGCACAAATAAATGTATTTTGGGGAGATGAATATACCGTTACTGTTACCGATAGTGACAATGGTTGTACTGCTACCTCATCCATTTATATCTTTGATGATTTTTTCCCTCCTACGGTACAAATAGATTTAAGTGCTTCGGAACTAAATTGTATAACAACAAGCATTGTAGCAGACGCATCGAATTCCATCACTTGGAATGGAGCTGCCGATTATCAATGGTCGACAGGAGAATATACGCCTTCCATTACGATTACAGCTCCCGGAACCTATTCCCTTACTCTTACAGATATCTATAATGGTTGTATGGAGTTCCAAGAGGTTGTCATAACCGAAGATGTTTTTTTTCCTGTTGTCGATATCACAGCATCCTCTACAGAAATCAGCCCTTCAACACCCATTGCTTATTTAGATGCTTCCGGGTCCTCTGGGCAAGGCACAATTTTATATGAGTGGTCTACATTAAGCACAGGAGCAATAATTGGTGTATCAACACCAGATACATATACCGTTACCGTTACGGATGGTGATAATGGTTGTACAGCAACAAATAGCATAGTCATTACCGAAGCCGCCAACGATCTCTATGTTGACCATACAGCAACGGGAGCGAACAACGGTTCTTCCTGGGCCAATGCCTATACCGATTTACAAGATGCCCTTGCCGTCGGAACTAACGCAACTATACATGTAGCAAAGGGAACCTACTATCCGACGACCTCGACCATAAAAGGAATCGCCTTCGAAATGCCAGAAGGTTCTACGCTTCTTGGCGGTTATCCGAATGGGGGCGGAACAAGAAATTATGCAACTAATGCTACTATCCTTTCTGGAGATATTGATGGTCTCGCTACCTATGCTGGTAACTCATATCATGTAGTATCCGTTAAGGATGTGAATAATGTAACCATTGACGGGGTTGTGATACGGGACGGTAATGCTTATGATGCTTCCTCATTCGGTCGTTCCAGAGGAGGAGGATTGTATGTGAAAGGCTCAACCTTCACGCTCAAAAATTCTGAAGTAAAATGGAATAAAAGCATTTATGGTGCCGGAATATTTGCTACCTTATCGCCTACAGTATTAATAGAAAATTGTGTGTTCAAGAAAAATACGGGAGATAATGGAAGTGCGATTTATCACAGTAATCAAACGGACCTAACAGTGGATAGAACAAAAATAATTGATAATAATTCTTTGGTTCGTTGTGCGGTGGAGGTGAACAACTCCTTGGAAACGACCATTAAGAATTCTTTGATTGCCAACAATGCTTCAGGCAATGCCAATGGTATTGCATTTATTGCTACCAATAGGGATGGGATAGGGCATATCATCAATTCTACCATATTGGGCGAAACAAATGATCGTTTCTTGATTACCATGCAAATCGGATTCGGAGACCAATTGGATTTGACGATTGATAATTCCATTATTTCTCATCAAGACCCATCGTTTGTAAAAACGTTCAAGGCATATAACAATAACATTCTCAACCTGAACACCAATTATTGTTACATCCAAGGTTCTTCAGTTATGGGGAATACGAATAATAATCTATATTCTGCAACAGCAGGCAATTTGATTTTAAATCCCGATTATTCATTGAATCCTTGTTCTCCAGGGGTAGATGCCGGCAACAATTCTCTTTCTATGGGAGCTGCCGATGTGGATGGAACCATTCGAATACTTAGTGGCACGGTAGATATGGGTGCCTTTGAAAACACGATGGTTTGTAGAGAAGCTTCTGCAGTCGAAACCGCACAAGCAAAACAAATGGAATATGCTGTATTTCCCAACCCGACATCAGATAAAATTACCATCCAAACAGAAATGGACAATCCGACTTTCTATTTGATGGATATTATGGGTAAAAGATTAATGACGACCCAGGAAAATGAAATCAATATGTCGGCTCTCCCAAGTGGAATGTATTTGCTGAGAATCCAAGTAGGGGATGATTGGCAAACCGAAAAAATCATCAAGAAATAGAATTTACCGAGATGATCAAATGAACCAGAAGGAGTTGCGTTGAATGTCGCAACTCCTTTTTTATATCTGATATTTCATAAAACACCGGAATTTATTTAACGATGTTTTGATATTATCTTTGGGTATTCATTCAGCTTAAATTATCAAACATGATGTTCAAAAAAATTATTTTCCCCATTTTATTTTTGGCTTTCAGCATACCTCTTTTTTCCCAATATCAAATCGGACACCAGTCTTTTTCGTACTTGGATCCGGCTCGTAGTAATCGGGATGTTTGGGGTGAAGTATATTATCCGGCAGATGTAGCCGGAGACAATGTGGACTTGGCCAATGGAGAATTTCCTTTAGTGGTTTTCGGGCATGGTTTTGTGGTACTATGGAGCGAATATTCCATCTGGTGGGAAACATTGGTAGCCGAAGGCTATATCGTTGCTTTTCCTAGAACAGAAGGAAACATTTCTCCCAGTCATGAAAATTTTGGAAAAGACCTAGCATTTTTAACCCATGCTTTCATGGACAGTAATGATGATCCCAATTCGATTTTTTTCGAACACTTATCAGGAAGAAATGCCGTGATGGGTCACTCGATGGGAGGAGGATGTAGTTTCTTGGCGGCAGGAGATTATGGTGCCAATGTAGAAACCATGATTTCTTTGGCGGCAGCCACCAATACCAATCCATCTGCGATAACAGCCGCTGCGAATATAACCCTTCCGACCTTAACGATAGCCGGCTCGGAGGATTGTGTTGTCCAATCGGGAGGGACTCCCCTCGATGGTTATAATGCCCTTCCAACCAGTAATTATCATGCTTATGTAGAAATTACCGGTGCCAGCCATTGCCAATTCGGAATAGCCAGTGCTTTTTCTAATTGCACCAATGGTGAATTATTCTGTGGCGGTTTCATGCCCATTGCTGACCAACATACACAAATGTTTTTGAGTGCCCTTCCCTGGCTGGATTATCATTTGAAATCAGATTGTCCAAGATGGGATGATTTTAAAAATCATTTATACAATACGAACAATACACATACTTATCAAGAAAAAGGGAATGATCCTTTTCCTGTAGCTGTAATAGATGCCCCAACCACTGAATTCGGGGGCGGGGTAACATCTATTACTCTTGATGCCAGTGCTTCGAATGGAGATTTGTATTTTTGGAGTACAGGTGAGACGACAAGCTCTATTACGATAAATGCCGGAGATATAACCTTGCCTACATCCTTTACGGTTGTTGTGATGGATGCCGAAACTCAGTGTCTTTCTAGTCCGACTACAATCATAATTAGCCCTGCTGTACCTATTTATGTGGATCTGAATGCCATAGGAGCCAACGATGGTTCTTCTTGGACAGACGCCTTTACCGATTTACAAGATGCCTTGGCGATAGGAGCTGATACGGACATTTATGTAGCACAAGGAACGTATTATCCGACATCTACGACTACACGGGGTATTTCTTTTGAAATCCCGTCTGGGGCAACTTTGGAAGGAGGTTATCCAACAGGTGGTGGTACGCGTGATCCGATGGCGAATCCGACCATCCTTTCCGGAGATATTGATTTGAACCCGAATGATATTTCTAATGATTCTTACCATGTAGTAAGTGTTAGAGATGTAACTGATGTGGTAATGGATGGTTTTATTATTCGTGATGGTAATGCAGATGATGCAAGTTCCTTCGGTCGTTCCCGGGGTGGGGGAGTATACGTGAAGGGTTCTACTTTCACTCTAAGGAATAGTGAAGTAAAATGGAACAAGGCTGTTTTTGGCGGCGGCGGTTTATTTGCTACTTTATCCAACCAGGTACAAATAGAAGATTGCCTCATCAAGAAAAACAGAGCAGATTATGGTAGTGCACTGTACCATAGTAATGAAACGAATATGTACATTATCAGAACCAAAATTATTGATAATAATTCTTTGGTCAGAGCTGCGGTTGAAGTGAATAATTCTTCTTATACCCGTTTTGATAACTCTTTGGTGGCGAATAATGCATCTACAAATTCGAATGCGATTGCATTTGTTTCGACCAACCGTGATGGATTTTATGAAATCATGAATTCTACGATTTTGGGAGAGACCAAAGATAAGTATTTAATTACGATGCAAATCGGTTTTAATGATGTGATGGATTTGAATATTTTCAATTCGATTGTTGCCCACCAAGATTTGAGTTTTTTGAAAAATGTAAGAGCCTACAACAATGGGGTGCTCAATCTGAATACCCTAAATTGTTATGTGCAGGGATCTTCTATTATCGGAACAAGTTCGAATAATTTATATTCGGATGTTGCTGGCGATTTGATGCTCAATGCAGATTATTCCGTCAATGAATGTTCTCCGGTGGTTGATGCCGGCGACAATGCTTCTTCTTTGGGTGCTATTGATATTGATGGTAATCCGAGAATAAACGGAACAGTAGATATGGGGGCTTTTGAAGCCACAACATCTTGTTCCGGAATGAGGTCGGCACAAGCGGAAAAAATAGGCGTCGAGGTGTATCCGAACCCGGTTCAGGAAACTTTATTTATCCAAACAGATACAGAATCGGAAATTTATATATATATATTCGACATCTTAGGAAAACAAATCAGGGTAACACAAGAAAAAGAAATCAACTTGGAAAGTGTAACCAATGGCATTTATTGGATTAAGATAATGAGTGGTGGAGAAATAATTCATACAGAAAAGATAGTTAAGTCTTAAGATATATCAACTAACCTATTTTTATAAAGCCGATTCCCCTTAGAAGGAATCGGCTTTTTTATTTATGGGCTTAAATAACTTTTCATATTAATACACGGTAACCTAAATAATATTAACTTTTGAAAGTGTCTTTTGTCCCAACTCTGCTTCTCGTCCTCACCTTAATAACTAAGGCTATTAGGCTGCGGGCGGTCATTGATTTGGAACAAAATTCACCTCTCAAAATTTTAACTAACTTAGGTTACAGTGTATTAAGTAGTAGTCCATAAATTCTTCAATAGTTAAACTTGCCTTTTTTTCGTTCTTCTTCGTTAAAAAATCATCTGATAGCCCGCTATCATCATATTTTTTGCCTTGCATAACAAAAAAAATCCTGCGCTTACATTATTGAATTACTTTTGTCCAACTACTTAATTTTCCCAACAAATAGGAAGTAATACACCTAATCCATTTTGCACGATGTTATGTTCACCACAATTATTGAATTCATCCGGTGGATAATCTGTCGGTACGAATGAAAAATTTCCGGATTCTCCGGTTGTCGTATTGTTTAAGGTCAATGTGAAGGTCTGATCTATTCTTTCAGAATGTATAGCATTATCAAAATAAAAATTTAAAGGAAGTTGATCGTTCTGGCTGATATAAGAATCACCACTTGCAACGCTCTGTCCCAGATCATCCTTAATGTTATAAGTAATAATATGATTTCCACTAGTAGGCAAATCGAAAGGAAGTAAAGTGAAAGTGACCGAAGAAGGAAAAAATACTTTACTATAATTATTCGATACCGGAGGGTTTTCTAGAATAGTAACATATTTGACTTCTTCATCTGTACCAGCGGCATTCAAGGCAGTTAAGGTTACTTCATAATATCCATAAGTGTCATAAGTTCTAGAAATAGACGTTTCAGTTCCCGCCGAACCCCCATCACCGAAATCCCAATTTAGGGATACTTCTTCTCCAATGGTCGTACTGGTGAAATTGACAGTACATGGTGCTACGCAATTGTCATTCTCGATATTGAAATTGGCAACAGGAGGTTGGGTGATAACAGGGTTGTTGTTATTGGTGTCTCCATCATCATCGCTACAAGAAAAAATAATAAATGCAGAGAAAAGAAAAGGTAATAAATAAGTAGTTTTCATTATTGTTAATTTTTAAACATTTTTTAAGATTAAATCATTGATACCATAACGACCTGGAATAAAATCAAATTTATTCGGATCATTATTTGAAGTATTCGTTTACAAAAGTAAGGGTTAATGAATTGTAAAAGTAATATAGTTGTCAAAAATACCTTCTGGAATGATGAAATAAGAATTTCATAAGATGAAAGAGCCTACAACAATCATTTAATAAAACGGCTCATGGAGGCTGCCACTCTGTATGGAGTAGGCTCTGCCCAGTCGCCACCGATCATCGTATTCAGAGGCTCTGCATTTTTATCTACTTTAATAAAGGTAGGAATGGCATTAACGGCGTATAGGTAGGATAATTTATCCTTGGTTTTATCTACATCTGCATCTATGATGATGAGGGTGGCATTTTCGAATGCTTCGGACATTTCTTTGCTTTTGATGGTTTTTTTGAACTCTCTACAAGGCATACACCAATTGGCGGTAAAATACAAAATAGGTGTTTTCCCTTTTTCATATTCCTTACTCACCACTTCTTTGATGTTGTGGGTGCCGGAATAAAAATCGAAGGTATAATCATTTTTATTAGACGAAGTGGTCTTCGAACCTGAACCACATGACATGAGGATTAAACTACTAAAAATAAAAAGAGTAAAAATTCGAAACTTCATAATTAATATTTTAAAATAAGGATGTGATATTAACGGTTTTTGGATTTTTGATATTTTTTTAATTTAATGGTTATTCCATTCATTTCCATGAGAGCAGAATCTCTTGAAAATTGTGAAATGGAAATCGTGTGTTTTCCCACTTCGTTGAATTTTGTTTTTTCTTGTAAATGAATGGGAACACTACATTGTTGGGGTGAACATTTTCCATGCCATTTTCCACTTTTTTCTGCTAGGTCGGATGAAAGTATTTTTTTAAAATTTTTACCAGAAGGGAACGTAGTAGAAATATTCATGTATAGATTCTGATACCTATATTCTGGAGTATGTTCTATATCCATCAATAAAGAATAAACCAGAGCCGTATCTTGCACATCAAACTCGAAATTCAAAGAATCTGGATAGAGCCACCCTTTGGGATTTATTTTTTGTGATTGCCTATATATATATGATTCGCTTTCACACGAAAAAAATAAAATACATCCCAGCAAAAAAAATAAAATGGAATTTTGAAATTTCATATTAGAAAAAGTATACCTATAAACAAGTATAAAGGTGAAACATTAAAAAGATAAACTATAAAAAAACAGACTTTATTTTAGATGGCGTCTAATAAAGTCTGTTTTTCTAATAGATGTTTAATCTTGGGATATTAAGAAAACATATCCCTCATTTTTTCAAAGAACCCTTTATCCGATTTTCCGGGGTTGGGTTTGAAGTTAGGATGTTCCCTTAGTTTTTCTAGCATTTGCCTTTCTTTCGGATCCAATTTTTTCGGTGTCCAAATATTGACATGTACCAATTGGTCGCCTGTACCATACGATTGGACACCGGGCAATCCTTTTCCTCTCAATCTGAATATTTTTCCGGATTGGGTACCCGCCGGAATTTTTATTTTAACCTTGCCATCTATGGTCGGAACATCGACACTTGAACCGAGGGCGGCATCCGCAAAATTCAGATATAAATCATAAATGATATTCTGTCCATCCCGTTTCAAAGAATCGTGTGGGATTTCTTCTATGGTGATGATCAAATCTCCGGGAGGACCACCCCGACGCCCGGCATGACCTTTACCTCCCATAGACAATTGGATGCCTTCACTCACACCGGCCGGAATTTGGATTTCTACGACCTCGTCGCCTTGAGTCCTTCCTTCTCCACGGCAAGAATTACATTTAGAAGTGATTTCTTGTCCCGTACCGCCACAACTCGGACAAGGAGAAGTCGTTTGCATCTGTCCCAAGAATGTATTCTTAACCTGACGTACATAACCCGTTCCACGGCAAGTGCTACAAGTGCTTACGGCATTCCTGTCCTTAGCTCCAGAGCCACTACATGTACCACAGTTTACATGTTTCTTGATTTTGATTTTTTTCGTTGTTCCTTTGGCAATTTCCTCAAGCGTTAATTTAACTTTTACACGGGCATTGCTTCCCCTTTCTCCAGTAGCTCTTCTTCCGCCACGTCGACCACCGCCACCGCCGCCAAAGAAACTTTCGAAGGGATTACCACCTCCACCACCATCGGAGAAAATGTCGCCGAATTGGGAGAAAATGTCTTCCATGGTCATGCCTCCCCTGAATCCGCCACCGCCACCGCCTTGTTGGCTGCGGGTATAACCATCATGGCCCATTCTGTCATACCGGGCCTTTTTGTCAGCATCCCTCAATGTTTCATAGGCTTCTGCTGCTTCCTTGAATTTCGCTTCGGCTTCCTTATTGTCTGGATTCCTGTCCGGATGGTATTTCATGGCTATCTTTCGATACGCCTTCTTGATTTCCTTGTCTTCGGCTGTTCTAGGAACACCCAGTATGTCGTAATAACTTTTCGCCATTGTATTATGATTATCGGCAGATATCCACCATCATTACTTACCCACTACCACTTTTGCGTAACGGATGATCTTGTCATTTAATTTATACCCTCGTTCGATGGTATCGATGATTTTGCCTTTCATGTCTTCTGTCGGAGCAGGGATTTCTGTTATGGCTTCATGGAAGTCCGGATCAAAGTCTTCTCCCGTTGGGTCCATAGATTCCAGTCCTTGTGATTTTGTGAACGTCAAGATTTTTTCATACACGAACATGACTCCTTCTGTGAATTCTTCTTCACTATTTTCATCATCGTGATTTTTCTTGGCTCTGTCAAAATCGTCCAAAACAGGGATAAATGCTGACAATGTGTCCTGAGCAGCTGTTTTCCTCAGTTCCAGTTTTTCCTTATTGGTCCGCTTTCTGAAGTTATCGAACTCTGCCATGAGTCGGATAAACTTATCCTGAGACTCGGCGAGCTCCTTCTTCAATTTCTCTACTTCAGAGTCACCAGAATCTTTGATATTTGATTCATTATCAATAGTTTCTGATGTTTTTTCTGTTGTAGTCTGCTCTTGCTCTTTTACAACAGTTTTTTCTTCTTGATGTTGGTTCTTTTCCTCTTTCTTACCCATTTTACTGAATATATTTTTGAGTTTCATAGTATTATACGTTCAAACACTTTGCCATTAGGGAATTTTGGTCAAATTGTCAGTTAAAACAATGATGTTAAAATGTCTTACCTTCTTGAGCCATCTTTCGAAGCAATTTCGGAACAATGAATCTTGGACCATATTCTTCTTCCAAGGTTTTTGCTTTTTGTATGAAGGCATCAATGCCATAATCATTGACAAATTGTAGCACACCTCCCTTGAAAGAAGGAAAACCCCAGCCATAGACCGAACCAATATTAGCTTCCTCTACAGAAGAGACGATGCCTTCTTGGTAACACCAAATGGCTTCCAAGACTTGGGCAAAAATGATTCGTTCCTTCAAGTGCTCAATATCATAATCGGTTTTAGAATGGGGGAACTGTTGTGATAACCCTTCCCAAAAACCAGTTATTTTGCCATCCTTATAATTATAAAAACCAGCACCATTGAAGCGACCTGTCCTTTCTTCTTTTTCCATGATTTGCAAAACCTCAACAGCTGGATGGATGATATATTTTTTGCCATAGATTTCTGCGGCTCTCCGTTCGGCTTTCAGCACCACTTTCAAAGAAACATTATCTGCTTTGGATAAGGGGCCGATGGGCATACCTGCCATCATACATACATTTTCTATAATAGCCGGCGGATAACCTTCCTGCAACATCACGATACCTTCTAACAAATAAACATTTCTAACCCGAGCAGCATAAAAACCCGGATTGTCTTTAACGATAATAGGCGTCTTCTTGATTTTTTTAGTAAAATCAAAAGCTCTGGCTATCGTTTCATCTGATGTTTTGGGTCCTTTTACAACTTCTACCAAGGGTTCTTCATCAATAGGAAGGAAAAACCGTAGACCAATATAATTTTCAGGGGAATTAAAGGAAGAGGACAGCCCATCTATGGACAACATGGCTGTGGTAGAAGCAAAAAAGGAATATTTATCCATATGTCTACTGGCTTCCTTCGTTACCTTCTCCTTGATTTGCTGATTTTCGAATACCGCTTCAACCACTAAATCACAAGTTTCAAATTCTTCTGAATTCTCGGTCGCAGATATTCTTGCCAGTGCTTTGTCTTTTGCTTCGGCAGCGACTTTCTTTTCCTTTACATACTGTTCTATTTTTTCTTTTGCCATCAATTTGCCACGTTCCGCCACCGATTGTGATACGTCTTTCAAAACCACATCAATGCCGTTGAGGGCACAAGCTATCGCGATGCCCGTACCCATTTGCCCAGAACCAATGATACCTATTTTTCGGGGTCTGAATTTACCATAGCCTTTCGGCCGACTTTTATCATGACGAATGGAATTGAGTTCGTACCAGAATACTTTTGTCATATTCTTCGACTCTTTACTTAAAACCAATTGGGTGAAATTTCGACTTTCTATCCGACAAGCGGTATCGAAATCTACTTTGGCTGCTTCAACCAATGTATTTAGAATGGCTTGTGTAGCCGGGTAGTTGAATCTATATTTTTTGATGTGTTTTGCAGTAAGCAGAGCAATCTGCATAGCAGATTCTTGTTGATCCGGAGTACCGCCAGGAATAACTTCTCCTTCGATATCCCATTTTTGTCTTCCTTCGGGATGGGACATGAGCCATTTTTTGGCTTGGCGAAGCATCTCGACCTTATTTTTGGCTACCCCATTGATTAATCCTTCTTGAAGTGCTTCTTGGGGCGTATATGTTTTTCCGGAACTTAAGACATTATAGGCCTTTTCAATACCCAATAACCAAAGCATCCTTACGATTCCTCCACTTCCGGGCATGAGTCCTAATGTTACTTCTGGAAATCCCAGCATGATATCGTTATCATCAATAGCTATCCTATAATGACAAGCAAAAGGCAATTCGAAACCACTGCCCAAAGCCGTTCCGTTAATGGCTGCAACTACGGGTACGCCCGGTCGCTCCAAGTCCCTGAAAAATTTTTGCATTCTTTGGGAATAATTAAAAATTTCTTCCGCAGAATGGTTGTGATACAAATAGTCCAGATCCCCCCCGGCCAAAAAAGTTTTTTTATCAGAAGTAAGAATGATACCCCTTAATTGACCTTTAGCTTTTTCTTCCGTCAAGTGTTGGATGACAGGAATGAAGGCTTGACTGATTTCATGGTTGATAATATTTACCTTCCGATCCTTCATGTCCAAGTTGAGGGTAACGATATTATCCGTATCTTTTTTATAGCGTATCATAGCTTATCCGAATTGGATGGATGATTAATTGGTTCTAACTTATATTCTTTCTATAACAGTAGCGATGCCCATGCCACCTCCTATACATAAGGTGACTAGTCCGGTACTTAAATCCCTTCGTTCCAGTTCATCGAGAAGTGTGCCCAAGAGCATGGCTCCGGTCGCTCCTAATGGATGCCCTAATGCAATAGCACCACCATTGACATTCAATTTGTCCATATCAATACCCAAATCTCTTTGGAATTTGAGAACTGGAGAGGCGAATGCTTCATTCATTTCCCATAAATCAATATCTGATTTATCCATCTTGGCATACTCGAGGGCTTTGAGGGAAGCGGGACCCGGCCCCGTTAGCATAATAGTAGGTTCGACGCTGACAGTTACCGCCGAAAGGATTTTTGCACGAGGCTTCAAGCCTAATTTTTCTCCTTTTTCTTTGCTACCCAACAAGACCAAAGATGCTCCATCTACGATTCCGGAAGAGTTTCCGGCTGTGTGGACATGTCTTACATGATCCAAGAAAGGATATTTGGCATGACCTACGGCGTTGTATCCCATTTTACCCAATGCTTCGAAAGCGGGAGATAATGTAGCTAGTTTCTCTAGTGTTGTATTCTTGCGGATGTATTCGTCTTTATCTAGGATGAGTAATCCGTTTTGATCATATACAGGGATGATGGAGCCATCAAAATACCCTTTTTCTTGGGCATGAGCTGCCCGTTCTTGGGAAAGTACGGCAAATTGATCCAATTCTTCCCTTGAAAAGCCTTCTATGGAAGCTATCAAATCGGCACTGACACCTTGTGGGATATAACCGGTTTTGGCTACGACAGCGGGATCATTAATCAAGGCTCCGCCATCACTACCAATGGGAACACGGCTCATACTTTCGACACCGCCTGCAACAACCAAGTTGCCCCAGCCGGCTCTAATTTTCATAGCAGCCATATTGATGGATTCCAATCCGGAGGCACAGAATCGGTTGATTTGCATTCCTGGAACAGATTGATCCCACCCCGAATATAAAAGCGCTGCTTTGGCAATATTGGCTCCTTGATCTCCAACGGGAGTTACGCAGCCAATAAAGAGATCATTTACATTTTTGGTATCGAGTTGGTTTCTGTCCTTGATGGCATCCATTACGGTTTGAAGGAGTTGTATGGGTTTCACTTCGTGGAGTGTACCTGTTTTTTTCCCTTTTCCCCGAGGTGTACGGACAGCATCGAATATTATGGCATCGGTCATAGGTTCGTTGATTCGTAATTTGGAAACAAAGGTAATCATTTATCATCCTATGGAAGAAAAAAAATCCCTCATAGAAATTTCTATGAGGGATTTGATATATATAGAATTCGGATTAGAAATTCCCCGTTAATGTAATGATGAAATTCCTTCCTGGAGCGGATATGCCAGATGCGAAGGGTCGGTAGTGTAAATCCAAAATATTTTCTAGGGCGAAATTGATTCCGACACTGTTCGTGAATCTCCAATTGGCGTAGAAATTCCATGTACTCCATTTGGGTGTTCCAAAATCGGGAATGGCTTGTTTTAAGTTATCAGAATTACCACTTGAACTATCGTATTCCTCTACAGGTTTTATACCATTGTACCGATAGACCAAATCGGTTCGGAATAATTTCTTTGAATCTTTGTTTTTAGGTTTCCATTGGTAACCCAAAGCAATTTGACCATAAGAAGGAGGGATGTGGGAAAGAGGTCTTTCTCCACTTATTTCTTCATCATCAATCATGCCTGAAGTATAATTTCCTTTAATGTCATTATAACTGGCTTTAAAGAAAAATTGATCTTTGAGATCCAGTTTGAAATTCAATGAATACCCGTTTATTTTGGCACTGGCTGCATTTACATTGGCGACGACGACTGGTTGTTCTCCATCAAAATTGAGAAGGGTGTCTCCATCGGGTAAATGGAATTTGTTCCTCACGATGGCATTATCCAAAAGGGTATAAAAATACGTTCCGGAAAAGGTCATGGAAGAAGGTTTTTCTTTGCCTTTGTCAGCTTGTCCAAAATGAATGGTTTGGGCAATATTGAATTCTGTATTATAGGCATATTCTGCTTTTAAGTCTGGGTTAGGAATACTGATGAAACCATCCTTTTCACGGATTTTTGAGAAATCATCCACATTGGGTGTCCGGAAACCGGTCGAAAAAGAAGATTTGGCGATGAAGCCTTTCCAAGGAGTGATGGATATACCAACCGCGCCGGTCAAATTGCCGGCCGAAATGCCGATTTTTCCTTCATATGGTAATTCGGGTAGGATATTGGTGGCTAAGTAGTTGGAAGAAAGATCGGCATAAGTATATCTTAATCCCGCTAATAATTTGAAAACAGAATCATCGTTGGGTTCCGCATTTTTTTTCTTTACATCCCATTTGTAATTCATATAAGCCGCTGCGGTGGTCATTTGATTTCCATCATTCCCGTAACGGGTCATTCGGGTATCGAAAGTTTCTTTGGTATCAATGTTGATTTCATCGGCAGTGGAGCGAACGTAATTGTATGTGACTTCGGTTCCATAAAATAAAACATGGTTTTCAAGAGAATCCAAATTCTTTTTAAAATCCATATTAAAACTACCAATAAATACGTCTTCGAAATTTCGACTTTGTAATAAATTAATTCTTTTTCTTTGGTGCCGATCCTCATTTACATTTTGAAAAGCAGTTACGATAAGGGCCTTGTCAAAAAATTTGGCTTTGGGTGCTATGATTTTCGATTTATGAGAAACAAAATATCTCCTCTGTGGGCCATAGAACCATTCGGCGAATTTAGGCTGACCATTTTTCATTTCAGTTAATTTGTCATACCGTTGGATATCATTAGAAGTAGACAATTGGAAATTGAAGGTATGGGTAACTCTTTCGCGAGGCCTCCATTTAAATTTTTGTAGGAAATCGAATTGTTGGTATCCTCTACGAAAATTCTGACCATATCTTGTTCCTTCCTGCAGATAGGGATTGCTATTTACAATAACAATATCATCTTCATTGAGAATGGCCACGAACTTATCCCTGAGCCAATGGTCGGGTATGGAATCTCCCTCCCAATTCGGTGCTTTTTTACCAGAAGTGATGTCTCCGAATTTGGTAAAGGTAAGACTGGTAATGGAACCGAACTTTCTCCCTCCCTTTTGGAAATCAAGATGTACAGCTGTTTCACTATTCGCTGTTGAATAACGGACATAAGAATTTGTCGAGGTCGTATCGGATCGTTCGTTATTTGTTCCCAAAAGTATCGGATCTTTTGTTTCCAAATATAAAACGCCTCCTAAGGCATCACTACCATAAACGACAGCGGCAGGACCGTAGATCACTTCTGCTTGGTTCAGCATGGCATTATCAACAGTTATTACATTTTGTAAATGCCCATTTCTATAAATGGCATTGTTCAATCGAACACCATCCACAACAATGAGGACTTTATTGGCCTCGAAGCCTCGAATAACAGGGCTTCCACCTCCCGCTTGGCTTTTTTGAATGAATACTTCTGCATTTTCCAACGCTTTGGCGGTAGTATTGGCACTGAAAGTGATCATATCTGCCGAAGTAATTTTTTGGATGGTAGCAGGTGTATTACTTTCTTTTTCTTCGAATTTTGTAGGGGCGGTTACGAC
>JAHDDR010000270.1 GCA_020629255.1 Saprospiraceae bacterium
TCACGATAACTCCGAAGATATTTTAGAGTATGTGATTTTGAATCTTTAAAAAATAAAAGACTTCTTGTTTAATTGGGGCCTCTGCTTTTTTGCAGGGGCTTTTTTATTGTTAAATTACACTCTTGAAGTATTTGGGCTTCATGTGCATATTCTTTTTGTGACGACATAAAAAATCAAAACAATGAAAGGAGCAGTTATCATTAAAAATGGAACACCCGAAGAAGCATTTGAAATTAGAGAATTACCTCGCCCTAAGGTGGATGAAGGGGAGGTATTAATAGAAGTGGAAGCCTTTGGTTTGAATTTCGCTGATGTGATGGCACGTTTGGGTCTATACCAAGACGCACCCCCGTTGCCCGCTTTGGTAGGCTATGAAGTAGTAGGCAGAATTGTCGAAATAGGAAAGGGAGTAGAGGAAAGAAAAGTAGGAGATCGGGTTGTCGCCATGACCCGTTTTGGGGGTTATGCCGAATTGGCAGTCACTGATGCAAGGGCAACCGCCATTATCAACGATACGGTTGATGCGGGAAAAGCAACGGCATTGGCCACTCAATATGGTACGGCATATTATGCGGCGAATGAGATGGTTCAATTATTCGAAGGAGATCATGTTTTAATCCAAGCGGCGGCAGGAGGAGTAGGAACGGCTTTGGTGCAATGGGCACGTCATAGAAAGTGCGTTATTTTTGGTACGGCAGGTTCTGATGGGAAATTAGATTATTTAAAAAAGCAAGGCGTTCATTATCCCATCAATTATAAAAAACAGAATTTTTATGAGGAAGTGAAAAAAGTGGTTGGGGATCGAGGCTTGGATGTTGCCTTTGATAGTGTAGGAGGTAATCACATTAAAAAAAGCCTGAAATTAGTAGGAGCAGGCGGAAGGGTCGTCGGATATGGTGCTGCACGAATGACAGATGCTAATGTGTTCCAAAAATTAGGAGTGGTTTGGGGTTTCGGTTTGTACTCTCCCATTTCTTTGCTGATGCAGTCCAAAGGAATTATTGGGGTAAATATGTTGCGCATTGCCGATTATCGTCCTTTGGTGATAAAAAGGGTTTTGGAAAAAGTGGTGCATTATTTCGAACAAGGAATTTTCGATCCGGTTGTAGGTGGAGAATATGGTTTTAAAGATATTGCAAAAGCCCATGAGTTTTTACAATCCAGAAAATCGATGGGTAAAATTGTAGTCCATGTAAAATAATTCGTGTGAAAATTTATTTCATTATTTTCTTAAATATATCCATATGGATGGAAGTATCGTGTTGGCTTATTCCTTTGTTGATGATGGAGTGGTTTTTACGAATGGGCAATTATTGGCTTTAACTTCAGAACACGAATATCACTTGGATCATAAGAAAAGTAGAATTAGAATTTCAATAGATGGAACGGCCCGGTTTGATTTTAAATATGGAGCCTATAAAATTACAGATACGAAAGGGAATGACATCGCTGCTTATCATCGGAAAGATGGAACGATAAATACCTTTAGTTTAGATATCTTTGGATTCGAATTTGATTTGCATCGAACCAATACGAATAAACATCATCAGGTATTTTTTAAGAGTGGTAATTATGCAGAAATTTCTAATTCCGCCGCAGATGATTCTAGAGTAAATGCCATATATAATATAGAAGGCGAATTATCCGAAGAAGAAAAATTGTTATTAATTTCTTTAGTGATTTTTGAAGCGGTTAAAATTGCTCATTGATAGGTTTGTTTATTATGTTGGCAAAACCACTTTCCTAAACGTCAAAGAAATTCTTCTTTTTCTTTTGTAAAGTTGACCATTGAATTTATCTGTTTTTCTAGCCGGTATCCCATGCTTCCAGAAAAAGCGGCATTCGTTTTTCATCACGACCAAACTCCTAGGTTCTAGAAGGAAAGGAATTTTATTTCCGTCTTTCTGAAATTCGAAAACAGTAGGAGATCCTAATGAAATAGAAACAATGGTATCTTCAAAACACGGTTCACAATCGGTATGTGGGGCAATGCCTTGTCCGGGTTCATAATTATTGATTAATAATTGATCTGGCAAGCTTGGAAAAATATTATCTTGTACTAAGCGTTCGACAAGAGGGAGACTCCAGGTAGGGAGGTCTCCAATTTTCATGGAATAATCAATCTTCCGAGCTTTGTAATCATATTGGAAACCGTAATGTTGAGTCCATCTTTTTATATCTGTTTGCCAGGGAGTTTCAACAATTATGTCCCAAAATAGATTTTCTTCTTCTTGGCTAATGTAATTTTCGACATAAGAAAGTCCAAGGATA
This sequence comes from Saprospiraceae bacterium, assembly GCA_020629255.1. GTDB lineage: Bacteria > Bacteroidota > Bacteroidia > Chitinophagales > Saprospiraceae > JAHDCE01. Next base: position 2,272 of record JAHDDR010000270.1, read on the forward strand.
GCTTTTGCATTTTCTTGGTTGGTTTTGTTGGGAGGTTCTTGAAAGAAATTAAGTTGTGGATCCATGTAATATTGAATGCGTATTCAAAAAAGAAAGTTCCTTAAAACAAAAAAAAACTCCGAGGCTTTGCCTCGGAGTTTTTTTTTGTTTTACCAAATGCTCCACCAATCTCCATCCTCTTCTTTTTGTTGGATGGGTTTTTGTTCTGAAACATTTATTTTCTGAGCTTTCGGATCTGTTTTGGCC
>JAHDDR010000109.1 GCA_020629255.1 Saprospiraceae bacterium
AAAACCCCCGGGTTAACATTATAACCCGAGAGTTGAATCAAAAAAACAGCAATAACCTGACAAGAAATAAAAAAACAAGGAAAACTGAATAGCCTAATTTAATTGGGAAATCCTATTTCATGGATTTCCAAGATTTGAAGTTGTTTGAGTTTACCTCAAACCTGTGATCCTTCTCGTCACTTTCAATAACCGCCTCACTTCTGAATTTTCGATGATGAACGGATCAAATTCATCTCTATTATCTGATATTAGCCTAAGGTGTGTCCATAAGCCATGTCTATCATAACATTTTTGTACTCTTTTCACCCAAACACAAGAATTGGAAACTACGGCATAAACCTCATCCTCTTCTAAATTGGAATTTAGTGCAATAGGTGTGCAAATCACCATATCTCCTGCATCAATTGTAGGAGCCATGCTAGCTCCATTAATATAAAAGGCCACCAAATCTCCTTTCATTCCAGGAATTCTGAACCTTTCATTTTCTTCCCATAAATCCACACCAATTGTGTTGCTTGCAAAAGCTTCCACATTTGTAAATAAAATATTGGGTGGAAAATCTATTCCTAAGGCCAAACAAAGTCTTTTTTCTGGATTTGGTAATTTTGTAGTTGAAAAAGGTTCTCCAATTCCTTGGAACATATATGCTTCACTTATCCCATAGATTTGGCACATTTTTTTAGCTTGCTCATATGTAATTTTCCTTTCTCCTTTAAGATATAAGCTTATGATATGGCTCTTTGTGCCTAAATTTGAAGCAAAAGCCGATTTGCTTTTTTGACGATGATTTTTTTTGATTTCCCCACGGGACTCCAATTCTTCATACACCAATTTGAACCTGCGGTTCAGTTCTAATCGACTAACTTTAGAATGCATAACACCTTGTTCTGTTTACTTACACAATATACAACAATTTATTTATAAAAACAAAAAATTTAAACAAATAATTTACAACATTAAAGGCGGGATTTCCTGCCTTTAATGTTGTAAATTATATCTCACTTATTCGTCTGATTACCCTAAATATCCGTAGGCTTTCGTTAATGTCGACAACAAAGGGATCGTATTCGAGTTTATTTTCAGAAATCAATTTAACTTGTTTTAATCGACCTCCTTTATCTTTAACCAATTGCACATACTTGATCCAAACATCTCCTTCTGTTTTTACTACACAAACCTCATTCTCTTTAATTTGATTCAAGTAATCAATTTGTTCACAAATTACTATCTCTCCACTATTCAATAAGGGTTCCATACTATCCCCTTCCACTTCCAAAGCATACAGCCCGGTTCCTGCTACGCCCGGAATTGTAAACGATGACAATTTCTCTGTTGAAGAAGACGCCGCATCAATACCAGAACCTGCTAAGGCACTAACACTTGTGAAGATTATATTACCCGAAGACATGGTCGGAACTGAAATATCACTACTGGCATATTTTTTTACCGGAGCGTTCCCAAACATAGGTGTTGTTCCGTACAATAAATAATTCCTGTTTACACCATAGTGTTTACATAGGGGATCTATATGTTTATAATCCAAAACCCGTTTATCATTTCTATTTAGGAATGCACGGATAATGTGACCATAACCTCTTTTTCCTAATATTTTATCGGCGAAGTCTCCCATTCCTTTTCCTCCTCGATCATTCTTCACTACCTTGCCTTGACGTTCCAATTCTTCAAATATTTTGATGAATCGTTCATTCAATATTATTCTATCATCTCCTATCATGTTATTTTATTTTTGATTTATCAGATGAAACACAAAACAAACATAAAACAAAATGATTTATAAGTCAAGTTTAAATCAAAAAATTTAAATAAATTTGTTTTATTGTTTTAAAAACAAGCAAGGCCTTAGTCATAAAATAGGTTAGATTGATCTCCCCCTCCATGTATGAAGCGACGCAATTCTATAGATGTGTCTTCTGGTTCTTCTTCCATAGGGAGGTGTCCTACATTTTCATAAATCACCAATCTGGATTTTGGAATCTTTTCTAAAAAACGGTGGGCATTATCCAAAGGAATCCAATTATCATCTTCTCCCCAAAGGATGAGAGTTGGCACATTGATCGCTGCTAATTTTTGGGTGTTGTCTTTGTATTTTGTTTTATTGACCATTAATAAAAAGGCTTCGGGGTTCCCTTCTCTAGAAAATAATTCGAAATAACGATCTATTAAAGCTGGGGTTACTTTTCCATCATTAGAATACACCTGCTTAACGAACTGTTCCAGAACATTTCGCCTGACCACCATCTTAACGACTCGGTTCACAAATGGGGTTCGGGCCATTTTGAAAGGCAAAGGAATGCTTTCTTGATCTAGATGTCCCGCAGCATCCATCAGTACTAATTTTCTTAATCTATTCGGATATCTTAGAGCAAACTCCCAGGCAATCCATCCTCCTAAGGAACTGCCGCAGAGGACGCAGCGATCTATTTTGAGAATATTGAGCAATTCTTTCAAAATGCGAATTTGTGCCTCGATAGAATAGTTGTCTTTGGCGTGTCGACCTGTTAATCCAAAACCCAACAAGTCGTAGCGTACCATCCGGAATTCCCCTTTGAGTCTTCCGACCCAGCCATCAAAAGTATGGAGAGATGAAAAGGCTCCATGCAGCATCACGACCGGGTAGCCGTTGCCCTCATCCCTAAAATGTACCATGGTTCCATCTATTACCGCAAATCTTGAATTCCCATTGGTATATTTCACTAATATTTCGTCCATCCGCTTTACTGTTCTCGTGAGAGAGGAGCAAAATACAGAAAAACAAATTATTTAGGCCCTAAACCCTAAAAGAAAGTCTTTAATTTTTGCATCAAATAATTCATTTTCTTCATTCAGGAATGAAACATAGGTTGGCAAGACGTAAATAGGTATATTGTGTTTTTGGATAAATTCTTTATGCAATTCCAAACGGGCAGCATCTTTTTCTGTGGTGATGATTACTTTGTTTTCTACTTCCCATTTCGTGTAGATGTCCAACATACGGGACATGTCGTATTTTGAAAAGAAATGATGGTCGGCAAATTCTAAGCTCCTGACTCTTTTGGCGTGTTGTTCTAAATGTTCTGTCAGATAATCCGTATTTGCCAAAGCACAAACCAGTAACACATTGCTTTCTTGATTTAGTTTTCCTTGTTCTTTCGTAAATATCCGATATGGATTTTCGTATTCATATTTAGAGAAAAAAATCTGTTGATGGGGGAGCGGGTTGATTTCTTCTAACCATTGTTCTTTTTCCTCCTTGGATATTTGATCCGGACATTTCGAAATTATGATCAAGTCTGCCCGACGGTATGCAGATCTCCATTCCCTCAATCGTCCTGCGGGCAAGAGCCAATCTTGGGTAAATGGAAGTCGGTATTGTGTTAAAAGAATATTGAGCCCGGGTTTTACGGAACGATGTTGGAAAGCATCATCCAATAAAATGGTTTGAATATCCGGGTGGCTCGTCATCATTTGGGGAATGGCAAACATTCTATTCTCCGCAACAGCTACAGTAATATCCGGGAATTTTTCATAGAATTGCAGAGGTTCGTCTCCTATGGTACTTACTGTATCCGAATTATTTGCAATCCGATATCCTCTTGTTTTGCGTTTATAGCCCCTGCTTAAGGTAGCAACATTAATATAGTCTTTCAATAATCGAATCAGGTATTCTACATGTGGGGTTTTACCCGCTCCACCTACGGAGAGACTTCCTACAGAAATTACAGGTAAATCGAACTCAACTCCTTTCAGTAGATTTTTTGAATAGAAAAAATTACGAAGGCTCACACCTATTCCATATAGGAGAGCAAAAGGTAGTAATAGTATTTTCAGTAACCAATTATCCAATATTCATCCATTTTATCCCATAAAATACACACTTGATTAATATACAATCAACTATTCATTAAAGTTGGCATGTTTTTTATGATTCATATTTATAATATGAAATAGCTTGAAGGCAAAAAATCTGTCTTAACCTTTTCATTTACAATACCAAAGTGGAAGATTTCTTCGTTTTATAATAACTTTGCAATCCAATATCAGACGTTAAAGTCAAAATGAAAAAGAAAATACTAACATTATTACTCTTATCGGCGTTAACTTTTACCTCTTTTGCCCAACAAGGATGGGAAGTTGGTGGATGGTTGGGTGTATCTCATTATTTCGGGGATTTGAATACCCGCTTTGATGTTCTAGAACCTGGTCCTGCTGGAGGTCTGATTGCCCGATATAATTTCAACAATCGTTTGTGTTTGAAATTTGGAGCCAATTACGGAAATGTCCGAGCAGATGATTCTGATAGTAAAAACAGCTTTGAAAAAAGACGGAATCTGAATTTCAATTCTCATATTTTTGAAGGATCCTTAGCTTTTGAATTCAATTTCCTTCCCTATGTTCATGGAAGTCGTGATGAGTATTTCACTCCTTATATTTTTGGAGGTTTTTCTGTTTTCCGTTTTAATCCCAGAACCAAATTCAATGATGAATGGGTAGCCTTGCAACCCTTGGGCACTGAAGGTCAGTTTCAGAGCGAAGAATATTTCCTCACCCAACCTTCTTTGATCTATGGTTTGGGTATGAAATGGGATCTTACCGGAGATTGGAGTTTGAATCTAGAGTTCAGTTCTAGATACTTATTTACGGATTATCTGGATGATGTAAGTACTGTCTACCCGGAAATGGATGATTTGGAATCTGCCAGAGGCGAACTTGCTGTTTTATTGTCAGACCGTTCCATCCCTAATGATGAGGGCATCCAAATCGGGCAACCCGGAAGGCAAAGGGGAGATGATTCCAATCATGATTATTTTACTTTTTTAGGTGTTGGAGTCGTTTACTATTTTGGTAGTTTGAAATGTCCTAGATTCTAATCTAGTTTTATAATAAACTAAAAAGGGAGGCGATATATCGCCTCCCTTTTTAGTTTAGGGATGACGAATTAATAAGTGTCCGTTTTGGGCTGCTTTTTTTGCACCTGTATTTCATCAGAAATCCTCACCAACGCCCAGCATTGTCTGCATTTTCTTCTTTTCTTCATCCCGCCACAAAATAATCTAGCCTAAAACCAGACAGTTATTTATCCCTCATCCCTTAAAACAATCCAATCTGATTTTCTTCTATCTCTGCCTCCGTCTTATTTTCCTGCTCCAATTCTTTTGAAATGCCATCCGGTAGAATCCTTTTTATCACTCTTAGACGATGGGTATATTTTTGGCTTTCTTCATTGAAAATTCCGAAATGATCCAATTTATCGATCCTTATCTTACCTGATGCATGGATAATTTTATTATCGGGAAATACTATTCCTACATGTGCAATTCTCTTGGCTCTATTTTCGAAGAAAGCCAAATCTCCGGCTTGGGCTACATCTACAAAATCAACATTTCGTCCTTGTGTAACTTGTTGTGATGCATCCCTCAATAATTTTATCCCCACTAGTTTGAAGACCATTTGGGTAAAACCGGAACAATCTATTCCAAAAGGTGAACGCCCTCCCCATAGATAAGGAGCATTCAAGTATTTTCGTGCGATTTTCAATAATAATTCTAGGGATGGAACTTTGTTCTGGGGGGCTATTACTTGCCCACTGAACGTGAATTCTTTTTCTGCCAATTTCAATCGCATACCATCATACTCGGGTAAACGGCACCCCATGACTACGGGAAGAAAATGATCATCTGCCATAATCGCCTGGGCCAATTCCAAACTATATGTCGGATTTTCATCTGCTCTTTCTTTTTCGCTTACTGTTATGGCTCTTAATAATTTGTGGTCGGTCCATCCTTGGTAATTATCCCACAAGCATCTTATTTTTCTCCATGTGCCTCTCTCGGACAATACCTCTACTGTTTCACCAAACAGCAATTGGGTGACCATCTCACTCTTATCCGAAGCTGCACTCCGGACCGGAGCAACACTAACTTGACAAATAAAAAATTTCATACGTTTAGTTGATGAAGCATCACAAAAATAGGCATACGCGTAATAATTATACTTGTATTAAGTTATAATATTGCTTTTTATTCCTTAAAATTTCAATACTTTGCCTTTGTTATACTTGCTTGGTTTTATTTTTGCTGTATAAATATGAGCAAAAAGAACCATTTGATAGATTAAATACGGAATTCTTCCTATAACTGTTGCGTAATAAACACTTGAAATGAAACACATTTCACTCTTTATATTCTTTTTATTGATGTCGGAAACTCTGTTTGCCCAAGACAAACATTTCTCGCAATTCTATGCTTCACCGCTAACTGTGAATCCTGCCTTATGTGGTGCCTTCGATGGAAAATATCGAGTAGGGGCTGTTTACCGGGATCAATGGAGGGGTGCATTGGATAATCCTTTCGTTACTTTTGCCACTTCGCTTGATTTGCGTTTTGATATTGGTAAAAGAAGAGTATTCCGTGATGCTGTTGCGGGCGGGATTGTATTTTTCACTGATCGGGTGGGAGGAATCGATTTCAATACCAATCAGATGGCTCTTGTAGGAGCCTACCACAAAGCTTTGGATAGAAGAAGTACCCAATATCTTTCTCTAGGGCTCAAATTCGGGTTGACACAAAAGAATCTCAATTTTGAACAATTGACTTTCCAAGATCAATTTAATGGATTGGATGGATATTCCAATCCTACCGGAGAAAACTTATCCGACAATAATTATTCTTATTCCGATTTAGCAACCGGGCTTTATTATACGGTTACACCCGAACGACAAACCAGTTATTATGCTGGACTGGCATTGCATCATTTCAATGTTCCTAATGCTTCGTTTTATAGAGGAGAAGAGGATGATAAAGATGCTCTTTATATGAAAACTATTGTCCATTTAGGTGCCCGTTTCCCTGTTGCTAAGAACAAACAATTATTTCCTAGAATTCTGGCAACCCTACAAGGTCCACACTTGTCTTTTGATCTCGGAAGTAACCTTAGGATGGCTCTTAGTGATTTCAATAGTATGGCTCTGCATGCCGGGCTCTGGTTTCGTCCGGTCAAGAATGATGATTCTGTTAATTTAGATGCCATCATTGGTATGGTAGGTGTAGAGATTCAAAATATTCTTTTCGGATTGAGTTATGATTCCAATATGAATAGTATAGCCAACTATTCTCGGGTGCATGGTGCTTTTGAATTTTCCATTATGTACTTAGGAGAATATGAGAATGAAACCATTCTTTGCCCTACATTCTAAATAAGCCCCTAACTTATCATCTTTTTTCATTTCATCCTATCTGATAAACAATCGCGTGTTATTTTTGTATTTCCTACATTCATTTAATCTAATCTTTATTTCATGAAAAAATATTTTATCCTTTTTTTATTGCCGTTGGCATTATGGGCCTGTAATCCTAAAACTACATCCACTAGTAGTGGGGGAGATTCATCTCCTAAACCCACAGCTACTGAATTTAGTAGTCCTCCTCCTGGCGAAATCAAATGGACCGGATCTGCAGGTCGTTCATTTACCGGTACGTTTGATCGTTGGAAATTCAATCATTTTGAGGTTCCTAATAATGATATTACTAAAGTAAAAGCTGAAATTGCCGTTGATATTTCTTCTGTCAATGTCGATCCTGATGGATTGGAAAACCACCTCCGTGCCGATGACTATTTGGATGCAAAGGGGCATCCCATTGCTATTATCAAAATAGATGGTGCCATTGTTATGAAGACCGGGGCATTACTTTCCAAAGCTAAAGTTTCCTTAAAAGGAATGGAAAGCGAAGTTGCCATCACTTTTCATGTTGCCAAGAGGGATGTAAAAGGAACGGCTACTTTATTGCGTAGGGATCACAATGTAGGGGATGACGAAGGGGTTAATAATGAAGTACCCATCACGTTTTCTTTTGTAATGCCTGAGTAAAAAAATTCCTTTATATCGTATAAAATAAAAGAGGCTGTCCAGAAATAATCTGGACAGCCTTTATTCGATGGAGAAAAACAAAACGGTTCTGAACATTCAGAACCGTTTTTGTTGGGGACAAAATGCCCCATTCTTGAGTATTAGTATTGTATAGTTATAGTAAAGTCTTAAAATAGGCTTTGAAATCGTCCAAGTTCATTGTTCCTACATCGCCATCTCCTTGCTTTCTGACAGATACTTGTCGATTCTCGGCTTCCTTTTCGCCAACTATCAGCATCAAAGGTACTTTTTTCACCTCAGCATCCCGAATTTTCCGACCTATTTTTTCATTTCGGTCATCAATAAATCCTCTGATATCGCTGGCAGCCAAATCATTCTCTAGCTCTTTTGCGTAATCATTGAATTTTTCACTGATGGGAAGAATAGCAAATTGTTCCGGTTGGAGCCATAAGGGGAATTTACCTCCACAATGCTCCGTCAGAACACCAATGAATCTTTCCATAGAACCAAATGGAGCTCTATGTATCATGACCGGTCGATGAGGAGCATTATCAGAGCCAATATATTCTAATTTGAATCTTTCTGGTAAGGTATAATCCACTTGGATCGTACCCAATTGCCAACGGCGACCCAAAGCGTCTTTAACCATGAAATCTAACTTAGGACCATAAAATGCGGCTTCGCCCAACTCGGTAGTCGTTGTTAAACCGACTTCTTTTGTTGCTTCGATAATCGCACTTTCTGCTAGATCCCAAACTTCATCCGAGCCAATATACTTGTCTTTGTTGTCTGGATCTCTCAAAGAAATTTGAGCCGTATATTCATCGAAGCCTAATTTTTTAAGAACGTAGGTTGTCAGTTCCAATACCCCGAGGAATTCTTCTTTTAATTGGCTGGGCATACAGAACAAATGCGCATCGTCTTGGGTAAATCCACGAACCCGAGTCAAACCATGTAATTCTCCAGTTTGCTCGTATCTATAAACCGTACCGAATTCTGCAATTCTGATGGGCAAATCCTTGTAGGAACGAGGCTTATGTCCGAAAATTTCACAGTGATGAGGGCAGTTCATCGGCTTCAATAAAAATAATTCTCCTTCTCTAGGCGTATGGATCGGTTGGAAACTATCCTCCCCATATTTTTCCCAGTGCCCCGATGTTTCGTATAATTCCTTCTTTCCTAAATGAGGAGTAATAACGGGTTGGTATCCTCTTTTAATTTGTTCTTCTTTTAAGAAATTCTCCAAGCGAGTACGGAGGGCTGTTCCTTTGGGTAACCAAATCGGAAGACCGGCTCCAACTTTTTCGGAGAACATGAACAATTCCAATTCTTTTCCTAGTTTTCTATGATCCCTTTTCTTGGCTTCTTCAAGGAGGGCAAGATATTCTTTCAATTCCTTCGCTTTTGGAAAAGAGACACCATACAAGCGGGTCAACTGCTTGCGATTTTCATCTCCACGCCAGTAGGCTCCTGCCACCTTCATCAATTTTACCGCCTTGATGCTTCCGGTATTGGGGATGTGTGGACCACGGCATAGATCCACAAAATTTCCTTGTTCATAGAATGTGATTTGACCATCCTCCAAATCTTCCAACAATTCTAATTTGTATTCATCTCCTTTTTCTTGGAAATAAGAAATAGCATCGGATTTTGAAATATCCTTTCGGACATAATCATTTTTTTGACGAGCCAACTCCAGCATCTTTTGCTCGATTTTTCCAAAATCTGTTGATGACAAAGTTCTATCGCCTAAATCAATATCATAATAAAAACCATTTTCGATGGAAGGACCGATACCTAATTTCACACCGGGATATAAAGCTTCCAAGGCTTCCGCCATCAAGTGGGCTGTCGAATGCCAAAAGGTGGTTTTTCCTTCATGATCTTTAAACGTTAATAATTGAAGATGTGCATCTCCTTCGATGGGGCGATTGGAGTCCCAAACTTCGCCATTTACTTTTGCGGCAAGAACATTTCTTGCCAATCCTTCGCTGATGGAAAGTGCGACCTCGTGAGAGCTGGTTCCTTTTTCATATTGTCGCACAGAACCGTCGGGTAGGGTAATGTTAATCATCATTACTCATTTGTAGTTATCAAATATCACTGCAATACGAGAGCAGCAATTTATCCAAGTCGCAAATATGGGATTTTTAAAACTCAAATGCACAAATTTGTAAGGCATATTAAGTAAAAACGGGTTAGCCCGTTTTGAGAGCTAACCCGTTTCCAAAGGAAAAAATTCCTCGGTTCTATTTTTTATTTTTGAAATCTCCGTTTTTCCACGCCCGGATAAAATCACGCCAAGCGAGGGGATCAAAAATCCGCATGGGTTTGAGTTGCCCTGCCGAGTAGTAACTATTGGCTTGTTGCCTTAGGTAATAATCGCTATTTTCATTTCCATCCATGGGCGTTGCTTTGGCAATGGCAGCCAATACATTCTGATCCAAATTCTTTTCTGCATTGCTGACCAATTCTTGATCCACATTCATCGCTAGAAATTCCAATTTGAAATGTTCTCTACTGGGCCAGGGGAAAACAACCGTTTCAGGAAGGTTAATGGTATCGGCAGTCATCAATTGGACTAAGGAATATCTTTTGTCGGTTAATGTATCTGGAACAACAAACTCTACCGATTTGTATCCAACACCCGAAAAAGTTACTTTTTCGCCTTGCTCCACCACGATGGAGAAAAATCCTTCCCAATCGGTATATACACCTCGGCTTGTTCCCTCAACCGCTACAGCAATAAAAGGAATGGGTTCTAGTTCATCACCTGAGCCATCTACAACAAGACCAGAAAACTGAACTAGTTTGGTAGAATCCAAGACCTCTTCTTGTGCACAAACTTGGCTGATAACGAAAAGGGAGAAAAATATAGTCGTAAGAAATTGTATTTTCAAAATGTTCTTTTTTTGATTCGTCTTGTAAAATTAAAGATTCTATGCTTGCAATCCAATACAATAGTACCTTTGTAACATCAAATGGTTGTTTTTAAGACATCATACCATTAAAAATTAACGAATTTTAACCATAATTCATTCATGCAAGAGTATAAGGATCAATTGCTTTATGGAAAACATCCTCTTTTGGATGCTATCGAATCCGGAAGAGCCATAGATAAAATATGGCTTCAAATTGGAATGAAAGGGGAGTATGTTTCTTCTATTCGGGCGCTCTGTAAGGAGAAAAATATTCCGGTACAAATGGTGCCCAAAGAAAAACTCAACAAAATGGTGAAGGGAAACCACCAAGGAGCTTTGGGTTTTGTTTCGATGGTAGAGTTTCAGAAGTTAGAAGATGTTTTGCCCTTAATTTTTGAAAAAAATGAAATGCCCCTCATTCTTGTCTTGGATGGAGTAACGGATGTTCGGAATTTTGGAGCGATTGCCCGCTCAGCCGAATGTTTGGGAGCTCATGCCATTGTTGTGGGAAAAAAGAATGTAGCGAGAATCAATGCCGAAGCGATGAAGACATCAGCAGGGGCCTTATCAAAAATACCCGTATGTAGAGAAAACAGCCCGATGGCGGCAATGGAATATTTACAATTATCAGGGGTGCGGATTGCATCGAGCGATTTGAACGCGGAAAAAAATATTTCCGATGTTGATTTTACGTCACCTATTGCCATACTTGTTGGAGCAGAAGGCAGGGGAGTTCACCGTTCACTTTCGGAGCGGGCAGATGTTCAATTTATCATTCCACAAAGTGGTACAACCGACTCCTTAAATGTAGCCGTTGCTACGGGAATTATTCTATATGAAGTAGCCAGACAAAGATCTTAGTAGAATTCAATGTGAAAACCTATTCCACTAATTCACATTATTTGTATTTTCGCCATAATTATTTATTTGTTCCAACAATCAATACAAAAAATAGTACGTTTATCATCTATCAAATTTAATTCGAGACTTAGGCATTGAGACATCTGATTCCTCATTTCATTACAGAAAAAGTTTTAGCTGAAGAAAAGCATGGCACGTTCTTGGCCTATACCATGTTTTTAGATATGTCGGGTTTTACGAACCTGACCGAACATCTATTTAAGGAAGCGGGGCACGAAGGAGCAGAATTGATGTCGGATATTCTGAATGGTATTTTTTCTCCTTTGGTAGAAATGGTTTACAAACGTGGAGGGTTCATTCCCTATTTTGCCGGAGACGCCTTCACCGCCATCTTCCCTAAGAAAAAAGATGGTGTAGTGGCTGAGGACTTAGCCGATATTGCCTTGAAGATCCAAAACGTATTTTCCAAACGGAATGAATGGCACAAAGGGAAAGAATTTCCCATCCGTTTAAAAATCGGGCTTTCCTATGGAACGGTAGAATGGGGCATCGTCGGATTACAACACAAAGGTTATTATTTCAGGGGGCAAGCCATTGATAATTGCGCTGCGAGTGAACACCGAGGAGACATCAATGAAGTAATTGTCGATGATTTATTCATACAACAATGCAATGATCCCGATTCTCATTTTACTTGCTCAAGGATAGAAGAAGGATATTATAAAGTTGTAGAATCACAGCCTAGTAATAAGCAGCCCAAATTAACAGCAGTTCCTGAAATCGATAATAAAGATTTATCACCTTTTCTTCCTAATAGCATTATCAATTATGGAGACTCAGGAGAATATCGGGAAGTGGTGTCGGTATTTATTTCATTTAAAAATATTAATGATGTTTTTATTTTTAATGAATTTGCCACTATTGTGCGAGAACAATTCCACAATTTTTCGGGCTATTTCAAAGAAATAGATTTTGGAGATAAGGGAGGTGTGATTGTTGGCTTTTTTGGCGCACCCCTTACCTATGGTGATAATACGGAAAGAGCCTTGGAATTTGTTCTTTCTCTAAGAGGAGAGTTGTTAAGCGTACAGAAAAAGTCTCCCCTAGATTATAAAATAGGGATGACTTCTGGCATGGTCTATACCGGAATAATAGGAGGAAAGGAACGCTGCCAATATGCTGCTGTAGGAAATACGGTAAACCTTGCCGCCCGACTTATGGTCTATGCAGATTGGGGTGAAATTTTAGTAGATAAAAATATTATCAAGGAAAAAGGATTTGGTTTCAGGCACAAAGGAGATATTCTCTACAAGGGATTTGAAGGACCTATATCTACCTTCAAATTAATAGGACGAGAAGAACAAAAGGCATTTTACTCTGGGCAAATGATTGGCCGGGATAAGGAATTGAACCAATTGGTTGGTTTCATGAGTAAAATCTTCAACAATACATTTGCTGGAGTAACCGTCATTTATGGCGAAGCAGGAATCGGCAAAAGCCGTTTGGCGTATGAAACCAATGCTGCATTACAAAAAATAGGTAAAGTCAATTGGCATACTTGCCAAGCAGATCAAATATTACAAAAACCCTTTAATCCTTTTGTCTATTTGTTTAAAAATTTCTTTGAACAATCTCCCGACAAGAGCTACGATTCTAACAAAGATGTTTTCGAAAGACGATTTGGAGAACTGATTTCCCAAAGCAAACTCCGATTGGCAGATCATCCCGAACTGGATGAAATCATTCGGGAATTGATGAGGACCAAAACCGTCATCGCTGCTCGACTGGGACTTTATTATTCCGATTCTCTTTGGAATCAGTTGGATGCTAAGGGAAGATATCAAAATACAATCTCATCTTTTATTAATGTCCTAAAAGCAGAAGCAATTATCACTCCTTTTGTTCTTGAAGTGGAAGATGGTCATTGGTTTGATGAAAGTACAAAAGCGTTATTAACCGAGTTGGTAATTGTAATGAGGCACTACCCTGCCTGTTTGGTTATTACGTCGAGGTATAATGAAGAAGATGGTTCCAAGCCCCAATTCTTTGAAAAAGATCTGCCTCAAGAAATGCCATTTTTAGAAGTCGATTTGAATATCCTTTCTCCTGAATCTGTAGAGGAATTTGCCCGGGTGAAATTAGAAGGGGAAATCAGCAAAGAGTTCAAAAATCTTTTATTAAGAACCACCAATGGGAATCCTTTTTATACCGAACAGGTTCTCGAATATTTTTCTGAAAGTGAACTCCTTCGCAAAAAGGGGGATATTTGGCACATAAAGGATAAGAACATCAAAGTTTCAGGATCGATCAATGCGGTATTGATGGCACGGATCGATCGTTTATCCAACCTTGTAAAAGAAACGGTAAAAGCGGCAGCGGTAATAGGAAGAGAATTCGAAGTCTCTGTTTTAAGTGAGGTGATGAAAACCCAAAAAGAATTTAAACGAAGGAATGGTAACAGTAAATTATTGCTTCAAGAACAAATCGAAACCGCAGAGAAAGGTCAGATTTGGAAAGCCGTAAATGAAATACGATATATTTTCAAACACTCCTTATTAAGAGAGGCGGTGTATGATATGCAACTCCGCACAAGGCTCCGGGAATTGCATAAACTTATTGCAGAAGCCATAGAAAGGTTGTACGAAGATCAGATAGAAGAGCGTTATGCTGATTTGGCTTTCCACTACGAACAAGCAGGCTCCAAGAATAAAATGAATTTTTATTTGGAAAAGGCCGGAGATTATGCCAAAAATAACTTTCAGAATTCAAGAGCTATATCCTACTATGATAAATTGGCGGATAATTTAGATCACATAAAACAGCAACCCGCCTATATCAAAACCCTCTTGAAAAAGGTAGATATCCTTGTTTTGATTGGTGATTGGAACGAAAGCGAAAGAGTACTACAAAATGCCCTTGCCCTTGCCAATTCAACAGAAGATCAATTATTATTAGGAAGAGCTAACAACGATTTGGGGCATCTTCTCACCCTCAAAGGAAATTATGCAGAAGCCAAAAAATATTTAGAAATCGCTGCTGGTTTTTTTGAAGCTATCAATGATGAAATCGGAATGTCAAAAGTTTATGGCAATTTGGGAAATGTATTTTTTCGACAAGGAGAATACGAAAAAGCCAAAGACTATTTCAAGGAGAGCCTTCGTATTAGTTCCGAAATAGAGCAGAGCAGTAATAATTTCGGTATTGTTTCGAATTTAGGGTTGGCACTCATGAACCAAGGACAATATGATGAAGCCATCTCCAATATGCGTCCTTACTTGGAACAATGCGACAGGGAGGGCAACAAGCTAGGCGTTGCGAATATCAGTATATATTTGGGTATCGTCTATTTCGAAAAAGGAGACAACGACGAAGCCATGGAATGTTACCAGAAAGGACTCAAGGAATGCGAGGACTTAGGGAACAAATTTCTCATTGCGATTGCCCTGGGTTGTATGGGCAAACTCTTGGTTAAAAAAGGTCATTTTGATACGGCAACCGAATTGTATGATCGAGATTTAAAAATTTGCCGAGAATTAGGAGACAAGCAAGGAACATCCATCACCTTAGGCTTAGTGGGCGATCTTTGCTTGGAAAAAGGAGAATTAGATCAAGCGATAGAACATCTTTCCGAGCAGCTCCGGCTTTCTGAAGAATTGAATTACCAAAAGGGAATAGCTAGTGCTTTAGGATCTATGGGTGATGCCTATTTCCATAAAGGGAATTATCAAGAAGCCAAGAAAGTCTATGAAAAAGGCATGGCGATTTGTGAAGAGATCGATAATAAACGGTTATTGATTATGATTCTTCTCCGCATGGTAGAATTATCCTTGAGTACGAATTCCGACCCAGAACAAACAAGAGCCTTTGCCAAGAAAGCAGATAAAATAGCAGATGAAATCAAAAACGAAGAACTGATGTTCATCACAACGGTAAAACGGGCCCAAGTAGAATTGTATCATGGGGATGCAGAACAATCAATATCTATATTGAAACAATCACTAGAACAAGCAAACACCGATGAAGAAAAAGCAGAAATTCTTTTCATTCTAGGCACGAATAATAAAGTTGCTGAAGCATCGGTTTACAAAAAAATGGGTTCGGAGATTTATCAGAAATTATACAATGAAACACCCAAATATGACTATCAGCAAAAAATGAAACTTCTTCAATGAAAAAAATCCTAAATTTT
>JAHDDR010000271.1 GCA_020629255.1 Saprospiraceae bacterium
GGTTTGCCCATTTTTTTGAAATCCCGCAAGTCGTCCTGCCAATTGGGTTGAGGCACCAAGGCGACCCTCATCCCTTCAGATTCCAATATACGACCAATCACCGCTGAGCCAAAGGCTGGGTGATCCACATAGGCATCGCCTGATATCAGGATGATATCCAACTCATCCCATCCTCTCATTTCTACTTCCTTCCTTGTAATCGGAAGCCAATCGCTTACTGGTCGTTTGATATTTTCCATGTATTTCTCAATTCTACGTATAAAGATAACAAAAAGCGATGGGTTTGGTTGCAATTTACTATTTAACCATAAGATGGATTTCTAGAATAATATTTCAAGATTGGCCGCATATTAAGTAAATTTATAGCTCTTTCCATGATATATCTAATTTTAATAAAATAAAGCATGAAAAAACCATTACTCACGCTACTCTTACCATTTTGTTTATTGACTTTCCTTTTGGCACAAAAAAAAGATGTCACGATTGGGGAAAAGTTCAAGAATCCTTTCGACACCTACCCTATTAAACTTCTTGAATCTGATGAAACCGGGTCATATGTTTTAAAAAAGGAAAATGAAGATCAGTATAGATTTCATATTGATCATTTTGACAAAGACCTTAACAGGACTCAGTCAGTTGAGCTAAAAATGTTCTCGGAAAATATAAAAAGGAAGGATCAAGAATTTCAAGATGTGATTAATATTAATGGAATTTTATATGCTTTTAGTACTGCATTTGATCGAAATAAAAATAATGGTCTTTTTGTGCAGTCATTCAATAAACAAACACTAAAACTAAATATAATCAAGTATGCAAAAAGTATTTCTAACATTTCTTTTTCTGGGATGTTCCTACATCATCATATTTGCCCAAGGAAAATCCAAGCAAGTTGACATCACTTGGGGCAATGAACACAAGGCATCCCGTAAAATGACCCTAAGCGATATTGTTGGATCAGATAAAACAGGCATCTATGCCATAAAATCCAGATTCAGAAATGCCAACCTTTTCAACTTTGGACTTTCTGGAACGGCAGGCGTTTCTAATCCAATAACAACGAATACTAAAATCACCTTGGAGCATTATGACTTAGACATGAATCAAACCAAGTCAGTGGAATTAGATCTTTCTGAAAAAAAAGGCGTTAACAAAACTTACGAAATGATTGTCCATTTGGATGATGTGCTTTATTTGTTTTCTTCATTTTCCAATAATGGAAAGCAGTTAAAGTACCTTTTCGTACAAACGATCAATAAAAAGACGCTTCAACCAAATGATGATTTGGTAAAAATTACGGAAATCAATTACAAAGGAATGCCTAGATTTAAAAGTACGTCTTTGGACAAATATGATCAAACATTTTCTCCTCTTAGATATAAATCCTATAGTGGAGAATATAGTTTTGACCTGTCCAGAGATAGTAGCAAAATTCTGGTTTACCATAGTCTACCTTACCGAAAAGATAGTAAGGAAAAATTTGGACTACACGTTTATGACAAAGGGTTTAACCTTATTTGGGAAAAAGAACTGGAATTGCCCTATCCGAAAAATCTATTCGATGTTGTTGATTTTGAACTAGACAATGATGGCAACGTACATATGCTAGGGAAAGTTTATAAAAACATTAGAAGGGAGCGAAAGAAAGGAGAAGCCAATTTCAAATATCAAATTTTGAGTTATTATGAAAATGGTAAAACCCTAAAAGAATATCCTGTTCTAATCGAAGATAAGTTTTTAACGGATATGCAAATTGCCATAAACGACAAGAAAGAAATCATTTGTAGTGGATTTTATTCTGATAGGAATGTATACAGTATTAAAGGAAGTTATTTTATTAGAATTGATAGCGAAAGCAAAGAGATAATAAGTGAAAGTTTTAAAGACTTCGGGCTGGATTTCATTACTCAAAACCTAAGTAAACGACAGGAAGAAAAAGTGATCCGCAGGGCGGGAAAAGGAAAAAATACGGAAATGTATTACTATGAACTTGATGACATCATCCTTAGAAATGATGGAGGCGCCTTGCTTTTGGGAGAATATTATAGATTCGAAACTACTTTTACGAATAATGGGAATGGTGCAACTTCAAGAAATTATATCTACCGATATTATGACATCATCGCCGTAAATATCAATCCAAAAGGAGAAATAGATTGGGCAACCAAAATTCCTAAAAGACAATACACCAGCAATGATGGAGGCTTCTTTTCAAGTTATAAGCATTTAATTAAAGGCGATAAAATTTACTTTATTTTCAATGACAATCCTAAAAACCTAACTTACAAAGATGATGGAGAAAGCAAAATGAAAAATTTCTCCGGCTGGGGCGATTCTATCGTTACCTTAGTTGAAATGAATAGTAAAGGTGAAATTAAAAGAGAAGCGTTATTTTCAAAAAAAGAAGCTGACGTCCTTGTTAAACCGACCGTGTGTGAACAAATTTCAAAAGACGAAATGGTATTGTTTGGGCAGAAACGGAAAACGCATCGCTTTTTTAAATT
>JAHDDR010000110.1 GCA_020629255.1 Saprospiraceae bacterium
TAACATTGGATAAGGCATACAAGTAATCCCCTTCGGCTACCAACTTATATGTTTCTGAAGAAAATGTACTGAAAGTTGAAAACCCTCCACAGAATCCCACCATAAAAAGGAATTTCAGGGTATCTGATAGGCTATTTTTTGCGACTAAAGACATGAGGAAACCCAACACGATGCATGCCAATACATTCGCTAATAAAGTTGCCCAGGGGAATACCGATTCATAGCCAGCCATCAATCGGCTAATGCCATAACGGCAGATGCTTCCGAGCCCTCCCCCTATAAAAACGAAAATATAAGAAGACATAAATTAGGCTTTAGAGGTGTTCCTAGCCAAACGAATTCTTCGTGTATACAAATAAAGAATACTGGAAGATATCGTAGCAAGAACCAATAAAATCAATATTAATGACAAGGAGCCCAAGTCTTGTAAATAAAAGGCAAGGAACATAAAAATAAGATTGACCAACACAAGTGTAACTGTGCCTTGCATATGGCTCATTCCACAATCTAAGAGTAGGTGATGTATATGGGTCTTATCGGGATAAAAAGGTGATTTCCCTTTCAACATCCTAGTAATAAATACTCTCAATGTATCAAATAAAGGTATAATTAATATCCCAATACCTACCGCCGGGCTGGATTTCACCAATAAATTGGGATGGGTTTCCATCAATTTCGGATCGATATTATATTCTATAAATGTGATGACCAAAACAGAAGAAATCAAACCCAGTAACAAAGAGCCGGTATCTCCCATAAAAATCTTTGCCGGAGTGAAGTTATAATTAAGGAAAGCCATTGTTGCCCCTATAAGAGAAAATGAAATCATCGCCATGTCCATCCGGTCTACCATAAAAAACCAGGTTCCCAGAACAAGAGCTATTAGTACGGCAATACTTCCCGCCAAACCATTAATTCCATCAATAAGGTTAAAGGCATTAATGATGATGAAAATGGTAAAGACACTTAATAAAACCGCAACTACTTCGGGTAATTCATAAATACCAAAAATACCGTATAAACTCGTCAATTTAATATTCGCTTTATACACCAATATGGAGGATGCCATTAGCATTCCTACCATCTTTTTATAGGGCGACATGGGAGCGATATCATCCTTGGCTCCCATGAGGAAGATAATGACAAATGATGCCAATACATATTGCAGATCACTGAATGCCTTGAATGGCGTCCACATAACAATCGAGAAAATAACTCCGGCGAATATCCCTATACCTCCCAATGATGGCGTAATTTCCGTATGGGAATGTCTTTCGGTTGGTACATCCACCAAGTTTTTTTGCTTCGCAACACTAATAATGGAAGGAATAGCAAAAAAGGTAACAGAAAATGCAGTAATAAAACTTAGGATAACATCAAACATCTATTTGTGCTTTGTTGAGCTTTGTTATTTGTAAAATTAAACCAAAGGCTGCAATTTTTTATCTTTTTACTTGTCAATTCCAAATAAAGGGGGTGATTCTATAGTTAAATAAGACCTATCTTGCAATCTATATTTGTAGAATGGATATAAAAAAAATCACACTTGTTCTTTATTTTTGGGTAATGACCTTTATTCCAATCTTTGGGCAATCCATAGATTCTACTCAATTCTATAAGGGACTATTACACAAGAAACAAGGGAATTATGAACAATCCATCCAAGCTTTTTCTTCATTCATCCACGATTACCCTCATGAGTTTCCTAAGGTTTATTTGGAAAGGGGATACACATTTATTTTTCTGAAACGGTACGAAGAAGCCCTGCAAGATTTCACCCTTCTAAAACAATTAGAACCGAACAATCATCTCGCTCCTTTTGCTTTGGGCAGGATGCATTCGGAATTAGGCCATTATGAAACCGCCATTCCGTTTTTAGACCAAGCTCTTTCTATCCAACCCTTCGATGCCCAGTGTTTGAATTACAGAGGTGTAGCAAAGTGTAAAATCAAGGATTTTGACAGTGCCATTAAAGATTTTATAAAAGCCACAGAAATAGACTCCAGCTTCGCTATGGCTTTTAATAATGCGGGTGCTGCCAGATATTACAATCAGGATATCGACAACCCCATCAAAAAAGATATTGAAAATGCTGTTTCATTTTTCAGTAAAGCGATAGATAACGACCCGACACTCTCCCTTGCGTTTAGAAATAGAGGAGCCATGTATTTGTTTCTTGGTTTTTTAGATCAGGCACTGAATGATTTAACCAAAGCCGGAAACCTAGAACCACAAGAAGCTCTCATTCCTTTTTATAAAGCAGTTGTTCTCAGAGAGAAAACACTTTACAAAGAATCTCATGAAAACTTAGACAAAGCTCTAGAATTGAACCCTCGATTTTATTTCGCCTATGAAGAAAAAGGCGATTTGTTTATTCGCCAAAAAAGATGGAAGGATGCCATACAAGAGTTTTCAAAAGCAAAGGAACTTTCCCAGAACTCCAGCTACCAGGGTTTGATGCATTATAAAATGGCATTGGTCCACGCTCATCAAAAAAATAAGGCTTTGATGTATTCCAACCTTAAAACCGCTAAAAAACTAGGTGCTTTTAAAGATATTACTTTGTATAATCGATTTCATAAAAAGAAAGCGTTCCATCCTTACCGGAAAGAAAAGAAATTCAAAAAATTTGTAAAGGGCATCCGAAAAATTGAGAAAGAACATAAGTTCATCCAATCAGAACTGATTTGGTTCAGGATGTATGATTGAAATTCATCCTTCTTGCAGATTGATGACTAAATTCATACCTTTAGAGTCAAGGAATTTTCCACAAAAAAATCAAGCCATGCTGAACATTGTTGATCATCAACGAACAAAGATTGTTGCGACCGTTGGTCCTGCCTCTTCCTCTTACGACCAATTACTAGAATTAGTAAAAGTAGGTGTCAATATTTTCCGTCTGAATTTTTCGCACGGAAAACACGAAGATCACCTCAAGGTCATTAATAGAATTAACTACCTTAATGAAAAATACAATCTTCACATTGGTATTCTTTGCGATTTACAAGGGCCCAAATTGCGTATCGGAGAAATAGAGAACAACAGCCTTCTTATTGCACATGGAGATATATTGACCTTCACCAACGAGGAATGTATCGGCAATAAAGATAAAATCTACATGAGTTATGATAATTTTGCCGAAGATGTTCAAGTAGGAGAAAAAGTATTGGTGGATGATGGGAAAATTGTACTGGAAGTCGCAGAGACCAATGGCAAGGATATCGTAAAACTGAAAGTTCTCCACGGGGGGAATCTGTCCTCTAAAAAAGGCGTGAATCTTCCCAATACTAAAATCACTTTACCTTCTCTTACCGAAAAAGATCTAAACGATTTGGAATTCATTCTGGAGCAGAACATCCATTGGATTGCCCTTTCCTTTGTAAGACGAGCCAAGGATGTAAAAGATTTATTGAAAAGAATCGAAGCGAAAGGGCATCCTGCCAAAGTGATTTCAAAAATCGAGAAACCCGAAGCCATTAAAAATATAAAGGCCATCATAAAGGCTTCCAATGGTGTGATGGTGGCGAGAGGTGATCTCGGCATCGAAGTCCCTATGGAAAGACTTCCCTTGATCCAAAAAGATATTATCAAAAGGTGTATCCAAAGGGCAAGGCCTGTTATTGTTGCCACCCAGATGATGGACAGTATGATTACCAATCCCTCCCCCACCCGTGCAGAAATCACTGATGTTGCCAATGCCGTATTGGATGGTGCAGATGCCGTTATGTTGAGTGGTGAAACTTCTGTAGGAAAACACCCTACTTTGGTAGTCGAAGCCATGAATAAAATTATAGCCGAAGCAGAAAAATTCTATAATACCCCATATCGACCCAAAGCCAACCAGAATTCAAGGACATTCCTTTCCGATGTGATTTGTTTTAATGCCTGCAAAACTTCGGATGAAATTGGAGCAAAAGCAATCATTGGAATGACTAGTTCGGGCTATACTGCTTTCAAAGTGTCGAGTTATAGACCCAAGGCCAATATCTATATCTTTTCGGATCAGCAATATATGTTATCCATCCTCAATTTGGTCTGGGGCGTGAAGTGCTTTTATTACGATAAATTCACGACAACGGATGAAACCATAGCTGATGTCACAGAAATACTAAAAAAGGCAGGAGTCGTAACGGAAGGTCAAACCATTGTAAACACAGGTTCTATGCCTCTACATCAACGGCACCGAACCAATATGCTTAAAATAACGAATGTAGAATAGCATTAACATTATCCTCACTTTACCTTTAGACAAATTTTACAAGAGAGCTGATTAAAATCAATTATCTTTGTGGCAAAAGTATAGGGCAAAATCCTCTACTTTTCAAGAAGACGAGATAAATGATGGTTTTTCTAACCTCAATAGTGACGCCCTACCTACATTCTAGGTCTTAATATTATATAATACGAGTCTCTGATGAGGTAAATTCCATCAATTTAAAAAAAACAAAAAATTAAACCATTATCTTAGTATGAAGATTATTGTCCCAATGGCGGGAAGAGGTTCCAGGTTAAGACCCCATACATTAACCGTACCCAAACCTTTAGTCCCTGTAGCAGGAAAACCTATTGTTCAAAGGTTGGTAGAAGACCTAACAGCTTCTTTTGAGGGGAAAGTGGACGAAATTGCTTTCATTATTGGTGATTTTGGTCAACAAGTCGAGGAAGAATTATTAGAGATTGCTAAAAATTTAGGAGCAAAAGGTTCTATCTATCATCAAGACCAACCCTTGGGTACAGCCCATGCCATCCTTTGTGCTGAACCCAGCCTTAACGGAAATGTCATTGTCGCTTTTGCGGATACCTTGTTCAAAGCCGATTTTTCTTTCGATAAAGATGTTGATGGTATCATCTGGACCCAACAAGTAGAAGACCCTTCTGCTTATGGTGTTGTAAAATTGGATAATGATGGATATATCACAGATTTCATTGAAAAACCAGATACATTTATCTCTGATAAAGCCATAGTAGGGATTTATTATTTCAATGATGGTGATAATTTGAAAAAGGAACTCAAGTACCTTTTGGATAATAACATCAAAGACAAAGGAGAATTCCAATTGACCAATGCTCTGGAAAACATGAAATCCAAGGGGTTGAAGTTCAAGCCTGGCATTATTACAGAATGGTTGGATTGTGGCAATAAAAATGCTGTTGTATACTCTAACCAACGAGTATTAGAATTTGCGAAAGAAAAATCTTTATCCTTGATAGATGACACTGCCGATACAGAAGGTTCTGTCATTATTCCGCCTTGTTTTATTGGAGCGAATGCGAAAATCAAAAATTCGATAGTCGGTCCGCATGTATCCATTGGTCATAATACACAAGTCTTGAACTCCGTTATAAAGAATAGTGTTATACAAAACGAGACTCAAATAGAAAATGCCATTTTGCAAGATTCTATGCTAGGTAATAAAGCTGATTACAAGGGAAAGCCCTCAGTTATCAGTTTAGGAGATTATACAAATTTCTGTTCATGAAAAAATCCTTTTGGAACCATATCGCCCTTACTTTTTTCTTAATGAATGTAGGAATTGGCATCACCCATGCCCAAGATGACCGCCCATTGCTTGCTGATGTGGAGATTCAGAAAATCTTCATTGATGCTAATCGGGAAAAACTTTTGGGACATTATCAAGATGCTGCTTTTCTCTTTCGTGAAGTATTGAACAAAGATCCTAAAAATCATTCTGCGGCTTATGAGTTGTCTCGTATGTATGATGTTTTGGAAGAAGATGCCATGGCTCTCAAGGCCATAGAAAAAGCAGTCAAGCTCAATCCGGGTAATGTTTGGTATATGGATTTCCAAGGAAAAGTACTAGAACGAAACGGTAAATTCGAAAAGGCTGCACAAGTTTATGGATCCTTGTCTAAAGCCCATCCTGGCAATGAATATTTTTTATTCCAACAAGCGTATTATTTAGTCAAAGCCGACAAGCCCGCAGGGGCTGTGGTCGTTTACGACAAAATCGAAAAAATGATTGGGATCAATGAAGAATTGGCTCATAAAAAATACACTCTTTATTATGGAATGGGGGATAAGAAAGCATCTGAAAATGAATTGCAAAAATTGATTAAAACCAATCCGGAAAACACCAATTATCTTCATATTCTTGCAGAGTTTTACGGAAAGGAAAATCGGAACAAAGATGTCCAAAAAATCTATGAAAGAATTTTGGCATTGGACCCCAACGATGCAGAAGCCAATCTTGCTTTAGCTAATGTATATAAAAAGAATGGGGAACACCTCAAATACTTGAATACGATAAAACCCATCATTGCAAAACCCGAAGTAGATATCGACATCAAAGTAAGGGAATTGTTTCCTTACATCTCGATGATTGGTGAATCCAAGGATGTAGAATTAAGAACTACCGCCTTAGAATTGGGAGAATCCCTCACCAATGCTCATCCTCAAGAAGCCAAAGCACATTCTTTATATGCAGACATGCTTTTTCATACCAACCAATCAGAAGCAGCGTTGAAATCTTATCAAGCTACTTTGAAATTGGATAAGAGTGTGTTTCCGGTATGGGAACAAATCATGTATATCTATGCCGAAGAACGGCAGATGAAAAAGTTGATTGACTTTTCAGAAGACGCTTTGGATCTTTTCCCCAATCATGCCAAGGTATATTATATGAACGGTTTTGCCCAAAGTTTTTTAGGGAACGAAAAAGAGGCCGTCAATATGTTTGAACAAGCCCTCATGATGTCGGGTAAAAATGTAGCATTGAAATATGAAATCTGTAATCGTTTAGGTGTTTCTTATTTTAATTTGAAAAAATTCGAACGTTCTGATAAAATGTTCGAAAAAGCACTTGAACTATCTCCAAAAGGATATTCTGCCTTACACAATTACAGCTATCATCTTGCTAAAAGAGGAGTGGAACTGGACAAAGCCAAAGATATGGCAACAGAAGCCAACGAACTCCATCCCAACCAGCCGGCTTTCCAAACCAATTTATCAGGTATATTTTTCTTGCTAGAAAAATACAAAGATGCTAAAGCTTGGATTGATAAAGCTTATAACAACGGTGGAAATAAATTAGCTCCAACGGTAGAATTGTATGGAGACATCCTTTATAAGTCCGGAAAAAAGGATGAGGCCTTGGAAAAATGGAACGAGTCTAAAAAATTAGGCAATGACTCCAAAGATTTGGAACGAAAGATTTTGGATCAGAAAATGTAATTTTTTGACTTTCTACTTAAGGGCATTTTTAAAATAACCCCCCATTTCATTTTCTTTTAAAGCCTTTATGATCTGGCTCTCTGTAAATCTTGTCTTTTTTCATAACAGTATGAAGTTAATAAGTTTTTACACTGTCCTAATTTTTGGTAAGTCTACATTGTCGCATACACAGAACCCACATCATAGATATGGAACACATCAAAAAATATAATAAAACTCATGGGAGTTTTGTTGTCAGAATTGACAATTCTGAAGTATTTATTTCTCGAAGAAGAAAAGATGCTTTTTTAGGGCAGCTACTGACATAACATCACCACATTTTTTCCAAATCCTCCTTTTTAAATATTTTATTCCTTTCAATAAAATTTGTATCAGCAGGAGGGTCTTTAATTTTTAATTGTGGATTCTTAGAAAAAATACGTTGCATAAAAGCCAAGGGAAAAAGAATCAGAAAAAAAACCACAGACAATAAAATAGTTCCATTTATTTTTCCTAACACTCCAGCAAACTTCATCCAAACCTTGGCAAACCATGTACCCAACATTGGAAATACGAGTCCTAGCAACCCAACTCCAGTTCCAACATAAGCCAATATAGGAGTTTTAAATAAAAAAGAAAGTATGGAAAATCCAACGGTAAAAACCAAAAGGGTTTTCCATATTTCAGATTTTGTATATGTTTCTTTTTTTTCCAATTTAGAACAAGGTATATATAAAGGGTGCGGCAGAAGACCCGCCACCTATAACCAGTAATATTCCTAAGAATAAAAGAACAAGGATGACTGGCACTAACCAGAATTTTTTGCGTTCCATTAAAAAGGCGAATAATTCTTTTATTGTATCCATATTGCGATATTAATCCAATTCAAATTGTTGTTCCCATTTTTTGCGGTTATGCCATTCGGGTTGTTCCGACTTCAAAAATAAATAATTTTCTACAACTAATATATCCATTTCTGTATTCATGAAACAAGCATAGGCATCCGAAGGGGTACAAACAATGGGTTCACCCCTTACATTAAAACTCGTATTAACCAACATACCCAAGCCTGTTTTCTTTTTGAAGGCTTGCAACAAATCCCAATATTTAGGATTTGTTTTTCGAGAAACGGTTTGTACACGAGCTGAAAAATCGACGTGGGTTATTGCCGGCAAAACAGAACGATCCTCATACAATTTTTCTTTCATCGTTAATGAAGAATAATTTTCAGGTATTTTTTCCCAATGCTCTCCCTTCACCTGATGCACTTGCAACATATAAGGCGATTGATGGATTCCTTCGAAATAAAGATGAGCATCTTCTTCCAATACAGAAGGAGCAAATGGACGAAAAGATTCCCTATATTTTATTTTCAGATTGAGTTGTTTTTGCATATCGCTATTTCTGGGGTCGCCCAAAATACTCCTTGCTCCCAAAGCTCTGGGCCCGAACTCCATCCGCCCCTGGAACCAACCTACAATTTTTCCTTGGGATAATTCTTCTGCCAAATATTGGTATAATTTTTCGTCGTCTAATTTTTGAGCGACCGCTTTTTGTTTTTTTATGAATTTTTCGATTTCAAAAGAATGAAAATAATTCCCCAAATAAGATCCTTTCATAGCATCCGGAAAATTTAATTCTCGTTCTTTTTCAAAATAAATATAATGGCTTGCCAAAGCCGATCCTAGAGAACCGCCAGCATCTCCCGCAGCCGGCTGGATATAAATTTCATCAAATATTTTTTCTTCGATTAATTTACCATTGGCTACACAATTCAAGGCTACGCCTCCTGCCAAACATAGTTTTTTAAGCCCCGTAACCTCTTGTACATGAATAGCCATTTTCAAAACGACTTCTTCTGTAATATTTTGAATCGCCCAAGCCAAATCACAATGTATCTGTAATAAAGGATCTTCCGGATTTCTTTTTTTTATTTTTAATAATTTTTCCCAAGCATAATTTTGGGTCATTTCCAAACCCGTAGCATAATTAAAATATTTTTGTTCCAACCAAACGGAACCATCATCATAAAGGGTTATAAATTTTTTTTTGATAATTTTGATAAATTCCTTCACTCTTTCAGAATTGGGATTTCCATACGGAGCCAAGCCCATTAATTTATATTCCCCCGAATTTACTTTAAAGCCTAAAAAATAAGTAAACGCAGAATATAACAATCCTACACTGTGCGGAAAATGCATTTCCTTAAGTAATTTAATTCCATTTCCATCTCCAATACACATAGAAGTCGTTGCCCACTCTCCCACCCCATCCAATGTAATGATGGCAGCTTTTTTGAAAGGAGAAGGATAAAACGCACTTGCTGCATGAGAAAGATGATGTTCGGGAAATAATAATTTAATTTTCTTTTTATCGAAAGATTCTATTTTTTTTAATTCATCAAATATTTTTTTCTTGATAAATAATTTTTCATTCAACCAAACAGGCATGGACTTAATGAAAGAACGTACTCCTTTAGGTGCAAAACCATAATAAGTTTCCAAGAGTCTTTCGAATTTTAAAAAAGGTTTATCGTAAAAAGCAATGACATCCAGTTCTTTTAGAGAACAGCCCCCTTCTTCCAGACAAAAACGAATAGCCTGTGTTGGGAAGTTAGCATCATGTTTTTTTCGGGAGAAACGCTCTTCTTGTGCGGCAGCAATAATTTCGCCCCCATCTATCAAAGCAGCGGCAGAATCGTGATAAAAAGCAGAAATCCCAAGTATTTTCATATAACAAAGGTAAGTGATTAATCGAAATGATCCGGCTGTAAATAATTAAATATCCGTTCTGCATAAATTCGATGAGCTGCAGCATTCGGATGGCTATCGTAGGGTGCATTATTTAATTTATCATTGCATAAAATATCCAAACCTAAATCCAGTGTAACCATTCCATTTTCTCGAAACTGTTTCACTCTTTTTTTCGACCGTTCATTTTTTAATAAAGATACAATCACAAATTGAATATTATTTTTCTCACACCATGTATTCCATTCCGAAAAAAGACGTAATGTTGTTTGTTCTGGATCCAATTCCTTATCATGCAAATTATTTTTTATTTCTTGGATCACATTTGACAGGGCAGAATAATTCCTTAAAAAAACAGGTTGATACAAATCTTTCATCCGACAATAATTCACCTCCAATTGATTTTGTTTCAGGTCTACAAACGGAAATGCAGCCCCCTTCTTTTTTTCAATGCCCAATACATTCAAACCATAATGCATTTGTGCCCGATAAGAGGAAGTCAAAATATTTCGTTCTTCGTGAAAATCGGCATAAACAGCAAAAATATATTTTGTTTTATCTTCCCCCTTTTTTATTCTTTTTTGGGATTGTAAAAATCCTTGGACATTTCCATAAGCCGGCACTCCGAAATTCACAACTTTAAAATTATTTTTTATTTTTTGTTGTAATAAATAAGAAAAAGTTTCCTCATCATTTACTCCCATACCATAGGTAAACGAACAACCATAGAAATGGATTTCCGGCATCGAATCATTTTCGACAAAACCCGAAGAACGCACTCCTTTTTTTTCATGTGTCGCCTTATATGTCAATCCTTCATTGATGGTCGTAGTGAACCGCCCCGATTTCAAAGCAAGTCCCCATTCTTCATGAGGCACTAACGCCAGTTCAGGTTCAGAATAAATTTGATATTCTTCTTGCTGGTATGGCTCATATTGCAAAATGCGAAGTACGATTTCCAAAACCAATAGAGTAATGAATAAAATGATGAATCCATCTGTGATTATTTTTTTCATATCATGGAATTCGGATTTTGGATTGTTTTCCCTGAAATTCAGATTTTACAACAAATTAACCCTTTAATCCCGATCCTTAATCATGAAAGGATTACTTTTGCGTCCGAATTTAAAAAATTAATTCAGATGAAGAAATACAACTTCTTTGCAGGGCCCGCTATTTTGCCGGCATCCGTATTGGAACAAGCTTCCCAGGCCGCCCTTTCTTTTGGAGACATGGGTTTGTCTATTTTAGAAATTTCCCACCGCAGCAAGGAGTTTACGGCTGTGTTGGAAGAAGCCCGCTCCCTAGCCAAGGAACTTTTGGGACTGGGTGATGATTACGAAACCTTATTCCTTCAAGGAGGTGCGAGTAGTCAGTTCTTCATGATTCCCATGAACCTCCTCAACGAAGGAGAAACAGCTTGTTACGTCAATACCGGAAATTGGTCGAACAAAGCAATCAAGGAAGTGGAACATTTTGGAAATGTGAATGTTCTGGCTTCTTCAAAAGATGAAAATTTCACTTATATTCCTAAAGGTTATGATATTCCTTCAGATGCCAAATATTTACATCTGACCAGTAACAATACGATTTTCGGAACCCAATACCATTCTTTCCCGGATACGGATATTCCGATTGTTTGTGATATGTCTTCGGATATTTTCAGCCGCCCCATTCCTGGCGAAAAATTCGGTCTGATTTATGCCGGAGCACAAAAAAACATGGGCCCCGCCGGAACGACTTTGGTTATTGTCCGCAAAGATTTGTTGGGTAAAGTGAAACGCTCCATTCCAACTATGTTGGATTACAATACTCATATTGAAAAAGCGTCCGCCTTCAATACACCTCCAGTTTTCCCGATCTATGTTTCCTTACTCACCATGCGTTGGGTAAAAGAACAAGGCGGCGTTTCTGCCATGGAACTCCACAATGAAGAAAAAGGTGCTTTATTATATGATGAAATCGATAGCAATCCCTTATTTGTCGGAACCGCCCGAAGGGAAGATCGTTCTCTAATGAATGTTCCTTTTGTTATGGCAAAGGGCTACGAAGAATTGGAATCCGAATTCCTAAATATTTGTGCGAATAAAGGCTGCATGGGTCTAAAAGGATACAGAACCGTCGGCGGTTTCAGAGCATCCATCTACAATGCCATGACCAAAGAGGGCATTAGCACATTGGTGGAATTAATGCAAGATTTTGCACGGAAGAAAGGGTAAAATTGTTCTTTCTTAGATAACAAAAAAAGCCATCCGGAAATTCCGGGTGGCTTTTTTTGTTGAATAGACTTTATTCCGAATCGTTTTTTATGGAAGGGAAATTAGAGATTTTGAAAATATACAAGGCATTTTCCGAAAATCGTAGCCTTAGCTACGGTTAAGGGAAATAACGAAGTAGATTTTACAAAAGATCAATTTCCCTATAATCAATTATTCGTAATAAAGTCTAATGATCTCCTAGAAGATGCACGACTATTTCCCGTGGCATTTTTTATATTTCTTACCACTTCCGCAAGGACAAGGATCATTCCGTCCTATCTTTTTACCTTCCCTTTTTACGGTTTCGATGGCTTTGCGTTGGCTCACTCCTTCGGCTGCGGCTCTTGCCCTTCTTTGGGTAGCTGTTCCGCCTCCATCGGCATTGGCTTTATTGGTTTGGATCTTACTGAGATCCGTTTTTTGCTCTTTTGCCTGTTCCAAGGTTTGTTCTTCTTCCGAATTGAACTGAAGACGACCTTTCATTAAATAAGAAACCACATCCCGATTAATGTTACTCATAAATCGTTCGAAATATTCGTAGGCTTCCAATTTATACTCTACCAAAGGATCTTTTTGTTTGAATTGTGCTGCTTGTACAGTTGTCCTCAACTCATCCATGCTACGTAGATGATCCTTCCACGCATCATCCAATAAAGCAAGGGTAATCGTTTTTTCGATATCCCTCATGATGCTTTGTCCATTGGAATTCACCGCCAGCTCCATATTCGCAGCGATATGGAGAGGGTTCGTTCTACCATCAGAAAAAGGAATGGCAATTCTTTTATAACGATGTCCTTGATTTTCATACACCCTCTGGCAAATCGGCAACAAGGTTTTGGTTATCCGGTTAGTTTTGAAATCGTAATAACCTATTACTTTCTTTTGATAATCTTCTATAAGAGCATTAATGGATTTAGTACTGAAATCTTCTTCGCTCATTTCTGGATCGATACCCACCACACGGAGTGATTCCTCTTGGAAGGTCGCATATGTGCCCCTATCTTTATGGATAGCGACCAACTCTTCTGTCAGATTCAAAAACATGTTGTTCAAATCCAGGGTGAGACGTTCTCCATAAAGGGCATTTTTCCTTCTTTTATAGATGGCTTCCCGTTGGATATTCATCACATCATCGTATTCCAATAATCTTTTACGGATACCGAAATTGTTTTCCTCCACTTTTTTCTGGGCTCTTTCAATAGAGTTGGATACCATTTTGTGTTGGATGACCTCTCCTTCCTCATAGCCCATTCGATCCATCAATTTGGCAATTTTATCCGAACCGAATAAACGCATCAATTTATCATCCAATGATATATAGAATTGGGATGAACCCGGATCCCCCTGACGCCCCGAACGCCCCCGGAGCTGTCTATCTACCCTTCGTGAATCGTGCCGTTCGGTACCGATAATCGCCAAACCTCCAGCCGCCTTCACTTCATCACTGATTTTAATATCCGTACCTCTACCTGCCATATTCGTAGCGATGGTTACATTGCCGGCAATACCAGCTTCGGCAACGATTTCCGCCTCTCTTTGGTGCTGCTTGGCATTCAATACATTGTGCTTGATATTACGCATCTGCAACATACGGCTCAATTTTTCCGAAATATCAACATTCGTTGTACCAACGAGGACGGGTCTTCCTTGCCCACTCAGCTTAACGATTTCATCAATTACCGCATTGAATTTTTCCCGATCTGTACGATAGACCAAATCTTCTTTATCATCCCTTTGGATGGGGCGGTTGGTTGGAACCACGACGACATCCAACTTATAAATGTCCCAAAACTCTGCGGCTTCGGTTTCTGCCGTACCGGTCATACCAGCAAGCTTGTGGTACATTCTAAAATAATTCTGAAGCGTAATGGAGGCATAGGTTTGGGTCAAGTCCCCGATTTTTACATTTTCTTTTGCTTCCAATGCTTGGTGAAGACCATCTGAATATCGACGCCCTTCCATCATACGCCCTGTTTGCTCATCTACGATTTTCACAGAACCATCCATCACAACATAATCCACATCCTTCTCAAATAAAGCATAAGCTTTGAGTAGCTGATTCACAGAGTGGAGGCGTTCTGCTTTCAGAGAATACGCTTGAACGGCATCTGTTTTAGCCAATGCTCTTTCTTCGGCATTCAAAGAAGTATTGGCATCAATTTCCATCACCATTTCTGTAATATCATCCATGATGAAGAAATTGGGGTCTTCACCACCTTTTGCCAGAAATTCAGAGCCTTTCTCCGTGAGGTCTACGATATTATTTTTCTCATCTATGGTAAAATATAGCGGATCGGTCACCAAGTGCATGTTCTTGCTCTGCTCTTGCATGTAGAAATTTTCTGTTTTCTGCATTTCTACTTTCACGCCCTCTTCACTCAAGAATTTGATTAAGGGTCTATATTTAGGCAATGCCTTATGTGCCCTGAACAAAGCCAAACCTCCATCTCCTTCTTCATACCCTAAATTACCGGCTTTAAAAGCGGCTTTCGCTTCTGCCAAATATTGGGTGGCCAATTTCCGCTGTACGTCGATCAATCTTTCTACACGAGGTCTTAGTTGGTTGTATTCTTGTTCGTCTCCTTTAGGAATAGGTCCAGAAATGATTAAGGGTGTACGGGCATCATCCACTAAGATGGAATCAATCTCATCCACCATCGTGTAATGATGTTTGCGTTGCACCATTTCATCAGGAGAACGCACCATGTTATCTCTTAGGTAATCGAAACCGAATTCGTTATTGGTTCCATAGGTGATGTCGCAATTGTAGGCTTTTTTCCTTCCTTCGGAATGAGGACGGTATTTATCGATGCAATCAATCGTGAGGAAAAGGAATTCGAAAATGGGACCTACCCATTCACAGTCACGACGAGCCAAGTAATCATTTACGGTAATAACATGAACCCCTTCGCCTGCCAAACCATTTAAGTAAGCGGGCAGTGTGGCCACCAATGTTTTACCCTCACCCGTTTGCATCTCTGCAATCTTACCGTCGTGGAGAACCATTCCACCAATTAATTGGACATCGTAATGTACCATGTTCCAAGTCACTTCACCTCCGGCAGCAGTCCAAGAGTTTTCCCAAGTCGTAGAATCTCCATTTACACTGAGGTAATCTTTTTTAGGGTTGGCTGCCAATTCTCTATCGTGATCGGTAGTGGCTACGGTAATATTTTCATTGTGGGAAAATCGTCGAGCTGTTTCTTTTACCACAGCAAAAGCCGCCGGTCTGATTTCCCTCAAAATATCTTCCAAGTGACTATCTCTTTCTTTGATGAGTTCGTCCACTTTTTCGAAGAGTTCTTCTTTGACGACCATGTCTTTTTCTTCGGCAGCCTGATATCTCATATTATCAATATCATCATTAATGCCCTTCAAATGTTCTTTAATGACTTTTCTGAATTCATGGGTTTTATTCCTCAGTTCATCATTAGAAAGATTTTTGAGTTTATCAAATTCAGCATTGATTTCATCTATATAAGGAGCATATTCCTTAATGTCTTTATCGTATTTCGTACCGAAGATTTTTCCGATAACTTTTGTGAAGCCTT
>JAHDDR010000111.1 GCA_020629255.1 Saprospiraceae bacterium
CAGCTTATCATATAGAAAAAGAATGGCGGAATATCATTGTAGATGGAAAAGTTGTTACAAGTTCTGCCTATAGAAAGAATTTTGAATTATATAAATCAGTTACAGATATTCCGGAAGAAATGGTTTCTTATGTAGAACAAAAATGTAAAGAATATCAGCCACATGATATTTTTGCAATGGACATTGCAAAATGCAGTGGGCCACATGAATATTATATTATTGAATGTGGATGTGCCAATTCAATTGGTTTTTATCATTGCGATATTTTTACCTATGTGAAGACCATATCAGAATATATTTCGGAAAAATAATTATCAGTTATTATCCTAAACAAAACGGGCTGCCGATAATCGACAGCCCGTTTTGTTTCTTCAAACCTAGCAGACTTTAGAAATTAACTTCCATGGTGTCTTGGGCAGTACCCGAAGCATTTTTAACCTCTACAATTATTGAATTAGGACCATTAACAAGTTGAAGTTTGGCATTAATCAAACCTAAATTTCTATTAAACATAAAATCGGTGATTTTTTGTCCGTTCAATTTTATGGTTATGTCCTTCTTAGCACTCACGCCCGTACACTTTGCCTTCAATGTGTTTTGGGTAGGAGTAGGATTCATAGGTGTCGCAACCGGCATAGATAAATCAGTGATTTCTACAGTTGGTTTGGCTATCAACGGTTCATAAACAACCGATGAATTTTTACTATCCTTACCTGCCGAATTAGTACCTTCCAAATAGAAATTGTTCGTTCCTTTTTTCAGCGTAACATTGGCAGATACATTTCCTGTATTCTTGTCGAAAGAGAACGATGCTATTTTTCCATTAAACTTAAATACCACATTGTTCTTAGAGCTAATGTTCTTTACATTACCTTTGAAAGCAAATGCTTTCTTCGTTACTTTTTTGCCGGGCGAACTCGGATTTTTGATGGTCACTATCGGCTTCGGTGTTGGCTTCACATAGGTAATGGTTTTGATGTCTGAAGCAGAACCCGCAGAATTTGTCCCGATAATTTTAATGGTATTACTTCCTTCGTTCAGCGTAACACTTGCCGTTAATTGATCTGTTGTCGCATTATAAGAGAAATTAGAAAATGTCTGATTATTCAACAAGAATTTAATATTGCTCTTGCCATCTACATTCGTTACCGTAGCCGCTACAGATAAATTCGGTTGGCTAACAGAATTACCTTTAAAGGGGCGGGTAATTTTAACCGTAGGCTTAGAAACAGTCGGTGTAGGTGTAGTAGGCGTTGTGGGCGTGTTCGGTGTAGAAGGAGGAGTGTAAGTTAAGTTCTCACTATCCTCGTCTTTGCCGCAACTGCTCTGCCCCACAATTCTTACATGATTGTTTCCTTTATTCAATGTAATAGTGGCAGTCAATTCATCGGTAGATGCATTATAATTAAAATTATAGAAGCGACTATTATTGATAAATACTTTAATTTGTGATTTACTGGAAACATGTTTTACCAATCCTCTCAAATTACTCTTCGCTTTGTCAGGGTTTCCGCTTATCGGAGTAGGAATCGTAATATTTTGAATTTTCACTACAGGATCCGTACAAGGGGATGTAGGGCTAGTTGGACTAGTGGGTGTAGTAGGCGTTGTGGTCTGAGTTTGCTTGATGACCAATATGTCATCATTGTCAGAACCATAACTATTCGATGCAATTACCTTGATGCTGTTGTTGCCATTGTTCAAGGATGCATTAAATGTTACCGTTCCATTGTAAGAACTGTAGTTGAATGAATTCTGAGTCTGGTTATTTATCTTAATTCTGATTTGATTCTTACTGGTAACATTCCTTACCGTAGCCGAAACATTCACAGAACTTTGTGATGTGGTATGACCATTCATCGGAGAAACAATTTCCACAACCGGCGCCTGACCTTGCGGCGTTGGGTAGGTTGGAGTCGTTGGTGATGTAGGCGTAGTGGGTGTAGTTGGATTTGTAGGTGTAGTGGCCGTATGATATCCTACATCTTCCTTGTCGGTATCTTCACCGCAAGATGTTTTTACCCGAATTTCTACTACATTATTTCCTCTTTCCACTTCCAATTTTGCCGTCACTTCATTTCTGTTCACATCATAAACGAAATCAGTCATTCTATCCCCGTTGATATAAATTCGGATATCACTTCTGCTCGATACATTTCTTACTGTGGCTCTTAAATCAGCTGTTCCGTAAGCCGGATTGGAAGTAGCAATAGGCTTGCTGATATTATCAATGCTGGCAGTAGGTTCGGGACAATCATCTACCTCATAAATAATAGATGTTTGATCTTGATCCGTACCATCTGTATTGGTAGCAATAATTTTTACTACATTCTTTCCTTCCTGAAGATTTAGTGCCGCCTTTACTTCATTTCTAGAAGTAGAGTATGTAAAGTCCGTTGTTGTGTTTCCATTCAAATAGAATTGGATGTCTGATTTGCTTTTTACATGCTTCACAGAAGCCACCAAATTGTATTCAGGGCGATCCACTTTTGTATCATCTTTAGAAGGGCGGGTGATATTAACCACCGGTGGCTGCTTGGGTGATTCTGCCGGTGTATAATAAATCACAACATCTTCAGAATCACTTCCAGCCATATTTGTAGCAGTGATATTCAAAATATTTTTGCCTTCTTCTAAATTAAAGTTTGTAGAATAATCCCTTGATTTCGGATTGAAAGAAAATCCATAGAAGGGTTTTCCATTTAATGTACATTTCACATCATTGGCACTGCTCAAGTTTTTGATATCTGCCAATACGGTGATATTGGGAATATCTGTAGTATGGGGTAGGGGTAAGGGTCTTTCAATTTCGATAATAGGAGGTTCAAGTTCTTTATCATAAGGTCTTACTTCCCATCTCAAGCCTAAATGTGTGTAGTGGTAAAGATCATTGTTACCAGTTGCCTCATTGTTGTCGTTCCACCTTTGTCCGTCCATGATGTCATCTCTGGACCAAGTTACTTTATGCCCTCCGATGATGGAGAAACGAGGAGTCAATTGATATCCAAGCTCCAGACCGGCAGAAGGCATCCAGGTGATAGTTCCGTAATCATTATCGAAGCCATCAGCAACGGTTTCATAATTACCATCTCTAACCGACCCCAATTGGTTCCTGATAGATCCTCGGCCAGATTCAGGATTGATGATACTGTAATCATACACATCGCCCAACGACGTTGCTTGATCGGTTCTTGTTTTGTACCAATCCAGATTCAGACCACCATATAAATTGACAATAACGTTTGTTTTCTCCTTTAAACGATTCAAATTGAAAACACCTTCCAACCCTACTTCGAACAAATCGGTTCTGTGGTTGGCATAAACATAACTGTCTTCTGGTGCCGTTTCATCATAATAGTCCAACGGAAAAGAAGTATCGAACTCTCTAAGCGTTCCATTTAAGGCTTCATTATATAAGAGACCATAAGAACGTTCATGATCCGCACCAATTTGATTGGCGTAAAGAAGTCTTCCTCTTAGATCGAATGCCAACGGAGCACCAGGCTTGTAATATAGGTTTTTGGCAAGGGTTAGACCCAACCCCCAACCTTCGTAGGTTCGGCATACATCACTGGATTGATACGAGGAACCTGCATTAAGGCCAATGGTCCACCAGCCCGGCTTTTTGAATTTGGAAGGACTTGATTCTGTTTGCTCTATTTGTGCAGATAAGCCTACCGTAAATATCAATGCAACGAAGAGCGTTAGGATATACTTTGTTTGATTAAGCATAACATTAGGATTTTGTAAAGTTCTTTCAATATATTTTCTCATTAGATTTTCAGCTGAAAAAAATCAATTATGACCACAAGATACATAAGAAATCATATGAAAAAAGACCTGGGAAAATCATACATATTTATATTTAATATATATTAAGATTAACAAATGTGATTGTTTTTGAGGGCTGTTTGGAAGCCGTTAAGAATTAAATTTTTTTCTTAACCTGATTTCCAACGAATTAGAGTTCTTAATGAATTGAATTATAAAATTTGATAATATGTAATTCGATACACTATAACTTGTTAAGTTTAATTGTGAAATTCATTACATTTAACACAACCTTAAAAGGTGTTTCAGACCGCCTTAATGCTTAAATTCGCAGCGAATTTCGTAAACACTACCCATTTAGACGTGTTTATTTTAAAAAGAAACATCATATAATAGGAAATCATATGACGATAGATGGAAAAATAGGCGTTTTACTGGTTAATTTGGGTACACCCGATTCCCCTTCCAGAAAAGATGTATATAAATATCTCAAAGAATTTTTGTTGGATAAACGAGTTATCGATTATCCTTGGTTGAAAAGGAATTTGTTGGTTCGAGGTATCATTGCCCCCATCCGTTCGGGAGCTTCTGCTAAAATATATCAAGAGCTTTGGACAGAAGATGGCTCACCGTTAAAAATATATGGTGAAAATTTGCGGGATGGCGTGCAAGCAATGTTAGGAGATAAATATGTGGTGAAATTGGCGATGAGATACCAAAATCCATCCATCGAATCTTCCTTGAAAGAATTGTTATCCGAAGATTTAAAGGAAATGATTGTTTTACCTTTATTCCCTCAGTATGCTTCGGCATCTACGGGTTCTGTTCATGAAGAGGTCATGCGATTGTTGGGCAAAGAACTAAATGTGCCACAGGTCAAATTCATTAATTCGTTTCCGGATTATGAACCGATGATCGATATTTTTGTAGATCATGCCCGCCAATATGATTTGTCTTCTTATGATCATATCTTATTTAGTTACCATGGCTTGCCCGAACGTCAAATTAGGAAAAGCGATACTTGTAACCACTGTTTGAAGGAAGGTTGTTGTGATACCTTGAGTGGGAAAAATAGATATTGTTATTCGGCACATTGTTATGCAACGACAAGGGCATTGGTGGCAAAACTAGGACTGGAGGAAGGTTCTTATACTACCTGCTTTCAGTCTCGCTTGGGGAAAGATCCTTGGGTGCAGCCGTATACAAGTGACATTATAACAAAACAAGCCCAAGAAGGTACTAAGAGAATGTTGGTGTTTTGTCCTGCTTTTGTAGCGGATTGTTTAGAAACCACCATAGAAGTAAAAGTGGAATATCAAGAAGAATTCGAAGAACAAGGAGGGGAGCATGTCGATTTGGTGGAAAGCCTCAACGATGATCCAAAATGGATTGCCGCAGTAAAAGACATGATTTTGGAACATGTATAATAACTCAAAGGATAAATGGATTGGGTGCGGAGTATTTGGAAGAAAGAGAGAAAAAGTGTCGCCTATTTGATAGGTCTTTACTCTCTGTTTTTTCTGATATTAAAAATTTGTTATCCGACTCCTTATTACCATGTAGATTCTTATGGATATATTTTATGTTCGATTAAAAATACGATAGGCGGATATCGCCCATTTGGTTATTCTTTTATCTTACGTACACTATATGATGTTTGTAGTGAACCGGGGTTCGTCACTTTTTTCCAATATTTATTACACGCACTTAGTGGTACGTTTCTTTTACTTTTCGTGAAATTTAAATTTCCTCCTAAAAGAGATTGGATTTTTTATTTCTTTTCATTTCTTTTCATGGCATCGCCATCCTTGTTGTATTTGACTCAATGGATAATGAGTGATTCAATATTCATCAGCCTCACTCATTTATGGTTGTTGACTTTATTGATCTTGTTATTCTATTCCAAAAATGGAAAACTCTTTCTCTTCATATTATTCATCCATACAGGGATTTTATTTTTTCTGTATTTTATAAGACATGCCGGTCTTGTTTTTCCAGTACTAACGGCCGGTATATTCATCTTAAAATATAGATGGAAAGGATTATTGATATGGCCTCTTTGTTTTGCCGTTATTTTTTTCAATTCATTTTGGGCGAAGCAGATGAATAAAAAAACATATGGAATTGAAATAGGATCAGGCTTTGGTGGTTGGTTGAAAGCGAACAATGCTTTAGCTGTGATTCCATATATTGAAGATAAACCTGAGGATTTTCGAAATTTAGCTTCTCAAAATATTTATAGATATGCAAAAGAATATCCGGATTCTGTATACCAAATAAAACATGTGATTTTAGCGAATTTCATGTGGTCGCAAAAATCCCCATTGTATGATCATTTCAATGATGTGGAAAAAAACAGATTAGATGGCATATCAGAAATTGCTTTATGGAAAGAAACCGGACGGGAAAATGATGAATTTGCAAATGAATTAATATTGAAGCACCCGTTTCTATTTTTTCAAAAATTTATTGTTCCCAATACCCTAAGGATATTCTATCATGGAGGTGTTCAAAATTTTTATTCCTTAAAACATGATTATTCCCATTTAAATCATTTTCATGAGATAGAAGAATGGTGTAAATTGAATGAAAATACCAGAGAAGAAATAGATATATACGGTATATATTTTAATGATCCTTATTTCAAATGGGCTAATTTATTGAAATGGATTTTTATTTTTGTATCTATTGTCGGGTTCTTCTTCAGTCGGAAATTTAATGAATGGTCTTTACAGCAAAAATATATCTTTATTACCATTCTTGTGTTTAATATGTTTTATTTGGGAGGACTTGCTGTTGTAGTACCGATAATTCCCCGTTTTTTATTGGTGGCTCATGGGAGCCATTTAATAGCCCTGTATATGATGCTTAATTCTTTTTTTAAAGACAATAATAAATGAAATCCATTCAGAATCCCATCATTTTAGAAGCTGAAAATTTTCTTGAAAAAACTTATCTTCCCTCCGTTTCTATTTATATAGAAAAAGAAGGGAAAATTCTTTTTAATGATGCATTCGGATATTCGAATATTTATAAGAATAAAAAAGCAACGCCTAGTACGTTTTATAATTTGGGCTCTATGCTCAAATTAATGACGGCTTCTTGCATAGGGATCTTAAAGGATAGGGGAGCGTTGGATTTCCACCAAAAAATATCTGAATTCCTTCCGACGGATCTTTTCGAAGATAAAAGAGTATTGGAAAGAACGGTTCACCAACTGCTTACCCATACGGCAGGTTTGCCCTTGGGCTTTGTGAATTCTCCTCATCTAAAAAATGATTTACCTCCTGTTTCTTTTTTGAGTCAAGTAGTCAGAAATATAAAACCTGAAAATGCTTTTGGACATGAAATCAGTTATAGTAATTATGGTTATGCCATTTTGGGATTAATTATCGAAACCATTTCCCAACAAAAATTCGAAGAATTTCTTGCAGAACATATTTTAAAACCCTTGGGTTTTGAAAATCATAATCCTATCTCTATTTATAATATTCCAAATATAGATATTGCTACACCTTACGTGACCCAGAAAAATCAAAATTTAGAATTGCAGCCAATTCGATTGGATAATTTTCCGGCTGGTGAAGGATATTTTACCCTGCAAGATTATGCTAAATTCATTCGAATGCATATGAATGAGGGGCAGCATAACGGAAAAACAATTATTAAAGGAGAGACAATTCGAGAAATGCACCAATTAAAAAATTCTAAACTTGAAGACTCTTGTTTTGGTTATGGATGCATTGTTTTGCCCGATGAAGAAATAAACATTGAAGAAGAAAAATATGGGCAGGGAATTTTTCATACAGGTGGAGTAAGTGGGTACTCTTGTTCTTTCACCACAAATACAAAAGGAAATTATTTTATTTTGATTGCCATTAATTCGTTATGGCAATTTGATGATATGTACCCTTTCCGTGATTTTTGTATGAAGGAATTACAAGGCGTGTAAATTTTTTAAAACATCAATTAATAATTTTTTATTGGAGCATTCCAAAACCAGATAGGAATAATCAGACCACATGTCATCTTGTTCTATGTAGGAGAAATTAAAAATTTCTTTTGTAAGGGGAGGCATAAAATTGACCAAACTGATTTCGTAAAAAGAATCATCCGTGTCGAACATGAAAATATGTTCATCTCGTTCGTAGTATATTTTAATATGAATTCCTTTTTCTGAACCTAAGATTCTTTTTTGATGCTCACCTTGTTCGATATGGGTTGGGAAAGAGAAGTTCTCCTTGTCAGGAATAGATGGTATTTTGTTGTGTTCAATACAAAAAGGAATGAGTTGCTGTATTAATTGCATGAAAAGTATTTTCAAATCTTTAGCATTCAAACGAATCTTTTCTTTTCTAAAATTGAAAATATTTCTTTTTTCTATAAATTTGATATGTTCTTCAAATGGCAATGTTGAATTTTTTGTTGAAAAAGCAATATAAGAATTATTAAATTAATTCATCATCCCTTAATTGAATTTGATTTGAAAAAAATAAGCTTCATAAAAGAAACGCTCGGTTTATGTCCGTATAGGGAAAGAATCCGGCAAGCAAAAATTGCAGTTTTGGGCGAAGAAGATGTACCTCGAACCAAAGCAGGACTTTCGGCTTTGAAACAATGTTATCCTAAATATGGGCCGAGAATTTGGGCGGGAAAAGAAATTATTCCAAGAAAAGTGATCGTTAGCAATTTATTCAATCATGTACAAACTCCGATAGAAGAGGGCTGGAGTGTTGCAAAAACACAAGTCAAAGATTATCGAGGAAAACAATTAACCTACAATTCTCATAATGGAACAGATTTCAGTATTGTACCCGGAACAAAAGTGCTGACGGCCGCTCCTGGAAAAGTAGTCAAAATTATTTCAGAATTTAATAGGGGAGGACTGAAGATTTTTATTGATCATGGAAAAGGATTGATGACTTGTTATGCCCATTTAGCAAGAGCCTTGGTACAAGTGGGAGATGTTTTGCATCAAGGACAAGAAATAGCATTTTCCGGCTATAGTGGTTTGGATGCCTTGCTCACTTTTCCTTGGGGTGTACCACACGTTCATTTCAATGTTTGGCTTAACGGAGAACCGATTGATCCATTTGCAAAAACTCCTCAGGAAACTTCGATGTGGAAAAATAATAATATTCCAAACCCACAAACCGTAGATCCTTCAATAAAAAATACACCCTCTTTTTATATTTCTGAAAAAATAGATGAAGCTTTATTTTATTGTAAAACCCAGAAATCAATCGAACGGATACAGACTATTGCTCCTCTAGAGTTAAGGGCTGCAGAATTATTAGCGGAAATGAATTATTATCCGACCCGATTTACAAAAAGAATTAATATTTATGACCAACTATATCCAAGGAGCCCCAGATTGGATTTACCTTTCTCCAAAAAGGATTTTGATGATATCGTTTACTTGGATGAATTGTAACAAAAAAGAATATTCTTCTAGGTTTTATTTTTTTTTATTCCTCAATATTTTGGAACAACATCTATTAGGAAATGTATCATTTCGTATTCTGGCTAAAAAATATTTTTTGCATTTTATTTTATGTTCA
Organism: Saprospiraceae bacterium; assembly: GCA_020629255.1. GTDB lineage: Bacteria > Bacteroidota > Bacteroidia > Chitinophagales > Saprospiraceae > JAHDCE01. The sequence goes on from JAHDDR010000111.1 coordinate 9,333, forward strand.
AGTGTAAAAATCAGAAAATAAATAAATAAAATATACATGTTTTTTTGAATACTTTAAATGCCGAATATTTATCATTTTTTATGATAAAATAAAGCGAGGCATGTTATATATTGTGACAGCGTTTGAATGAAAACCTCGATAGTTGATTTGTAATTTCGTTTTCCATTTTACTAAATTTTATATTTATATGAAATTATTTCTACTATCTATTACGTTTATATTTTCCCTCCTTACTCAAATTCAAGCCTTACATACAGCGGTTTTAGACGGAAATTGGAATCATCCGAGCACTTGGAATACCAATACCGTACCTGCGGTACATGATGATGTCGCCATTCCAAATGGAAGAACAGTTCTTTTAGAAGGAGCCTGTTTTTCTAAAGGTATTACGGTGTACGGTACGTTGCAAAGCAACGGCAATGCCAATTTTACATTGGATACAGAATGGTTGTTGGTCGAAGGATCTTCGGCAAACCTTATTATTGGAACAGCCAGTAACCCTTATACAGGAAGAGCCATCATAACATTAAATGGAATAAATGATAATGGAAGCAATGGCGGTGCCGGAGATAAATTTATTTCAGGTCGGATGCAATCCAACATCCATATACATGGTAAGGATAAAATCAGTTGGTCACAGTTAGGGGCGATGGCATATGCCGGAAATAATCAAATCACATTAAAAGAAAACATAGATTGGGAAATCGGAGACGAAATTGTAATCGTATCAAGTCGCTTGGATTGGAATGAAGCAGAAAAAAGAACGATTACGGCCATTTCAACCGATCAGAAAACATTGACTTTAGATAACCCATTACTATACCCTCATGTAAGCGACGTACAAGTACATACCCGAGCAACCGACGGCAAAACATGGACAGCTGATCTTCGGGCAGAAGTAGGAGTACTTACCCATAATATCACCATACAAGGAGATGCCAATTCTGATACGAATGGATATGGAGGACATATTATGATGCACCATGGAGCCAAGGCATATATTTCTGGTGTAGAATTATATCGGATGGGACAAAAGGCCATTTTGGGGCGTTACCCCTTTCATTGGCACATGGAAAAAAATATGGGTGCCGGCCAATATTTTAAAAATTCGAGTGTTCATAAATCATTCAATAGAGCTATTACGGTACATGGAACAGAGTATACGTTAGTTGAAAATAATTTTTGTTATGATCATCTAGGACACGGAATATTTTTAGAAGATGGGAGCGAACGATTCAATACCATTAGAAAAAATGTGGTCTTACTTTCTAAACGTCCAGCTCCCGGAGAAGAATTAACTCCTTCGGATAATTCCCACAATGAAGTACAAAATAGAACCCCTTCTAGTTATTGGATTACCAATCCGAATAATACCTTCGAAGATAATGTCGCCGCAGGTACCGAAGGTTCTGGATATTGGTTCGCCATGCCTACCTCACCAATGGGAACATCAGCATCTGATCCTTATTTTTCAGGTTTGCAGCCACACAAGGAACCTCTTGGTTTGTTCAAAGGAAACAAAGCCCATAGTTGCATGACGGGCATCGATTTGTTCGATCAATTAAATCCGGATCATTCCATTAAGAAAAATTGGGGATGGGACGAAGCGGGAAATCATTGGTTGGAAGATTGTACTTGGTATGGAAATTATTTAGGAACCTATACCGGAATTGGTCATGCTGGCCATGTAGAAAATCTGGTTTTTAAAAATAATATTTATATAGATAACCGTTTTGGGAGTATGTTAGCCAGCTATTCTTACATAGATGAAACATTGATTGTTGCAAATTCAGGAAATAATATCTGGAATGGTTACACGTATGCTTATCGTATTTATGATGGAGCAGGAAGAATGACCAATTGCCATTTTGTAGGATGGGACGAACCCAAAGAAAGTATGTTTTTTGCCAACGGTGCTGCTAGAAGACATACCAATCATACGGTAGAAAATATTACTTTTGATCATGAAGGAACTCCCAGAATAAATTTCCCCAATTTTGATTTGAAACCAGGTATAGCACATGCCAACGATCATCGACATCCTCGAGTATGGAATACAGCCGTAAGAGATATAGATGGTTCGGTATCGGGTAAAGCGAATTCTACTATAGTGAGTAATCATCCGTTTATGTTATTGGGTGATGAATACATTCCATATAATTGGGTAAATGCCAGAAGAAGTGATCGATTTTTCGCTTACTCTCGTTTTCATTATGATTTGGCATTTGCCAATATACCCAACGTTACCATTACTAGAACAAAGCCGGGTACAAAAGATGAATCCATTTATTATATTGATGGATACAAAGAATGGCATCAAACTCCTGTTATAGTTAATGAAGATTTTTTCTACACGTATAGGTATGAATCGTTGCCTTCTACGAAACGAGTGCGTATGGAAATGACAGATTGTGAAATAGGTGATGTATATTACGTTAGATTTACGGACTTTGGAAAATTAAGTGGCTTGGGTGTTACCTCAACTGATTTTTCTGTTAGTAATAAAACATCTCTTAATGATGTGTTGAATTCTGCTACAAGTGCATATTACAAAGAACCCAATGGGGATGTATATGTAAAAATAGTTGCCACTAAATTTTTGCAAACCGTCACGATGTCATGGACTGGAAGTATGCTTATGCCTATTTGGGATATGGATGGAGATGAAATGCCCGACGGAGAAGAAATTGCTAATGATCGTCATCCATTCGAAGCCCAGGATTTAGCCGCAGAATACGAAACCAATAATGATTTTGAAGGATGGTCGAGTTTTACCAATATTTCGGGAACCACCGTTAATGCCGGTAATTTAAAAGGAACAGCAACCAATAATGGTGATGCACAAATTCGGAATGATTTATTTAATTTTAAGGCATCCGACGTTCCCTACATAAAAGTAAGATTAAAATCGAGCATCAATACATCGGTGCAATTGTTTTGGTCGACCGAAACGCTGCCTGGATATGATGCCAATAGGAAAGTAACTGATTTTTATTCGGGAAATGGAGAATACCAAGAGTTTATTTTGGATGTAGGGAGCCATCCGGATTGGTCGGGTACAATTACTAGTTTAAGGTTCGATCCGGTTAGTTCTCTAGGAGCTGTTTTTGAAATTGATTGGATTCGGGCATATGTGGCTCCCTTGCCTTGTGAACCAACGATTGCAACCATTCCTACCACACCCGAACATACCTTGATAGCTAGCCGGGAATGTACGGATGCCCAAGGATGGACCCATTATTTTGATGAGGAGGATAATTTATTATTATCATTGCAAAAAAACGGACAAAATATCGGTGCAATTAATGATGGTACATTTTCTGTAATGTTGGGTGGTGTTGCCAGTGCTTTGGATATGAGTTATGCACCATACGTTTCGAATCCCAATGGTTGGTCTGCTATGGGGAGGTACTGGAATGTAATTCCAACCAACCAACCCAATGCTCCAATTGGTGTCCGTTTTTATTATACCGATAATGATTTTAATCAGGTGAAAAATCAAGTGGCTCTTTGGGGGAATACCATTGCGAATCATGAAGAATTATATTTTTATAATGTGGATAATTTAGATGATCCTGATCCGGACAATGGACATTTAGGAACGTTAAATTCAGATTATGTACAAAGGGTACATGGTTCATCATCTTTAACGGAGTGGACATATGCTAGCTTTAATTCAGACCATGTGGCAGAATTCCTAGTAGCGGATTTTTCAGGCGGTGGCGCTGGTGCCGGTGGTGGTGATTTCGATGGTGCCTTTCTTCCTGTTGAATTATTGACACTTTACGGGCAAGTACACGAAAGAACCAACCAAATATTTTGGGTGACTTCTTCGGAAGAAAATAGTAAATCTTTTGAAATAGAACGGTCTCTACATTTAAATGAGGATTTCGAAAAAATAGGAGAGTTGGTTGCAGCAGGTCATTCAACCGAATCTTTGAGTTATGATTTTATAGATGAAAACCCATTCGGAAAAGGATACTATCGTTTAAAAATGATAGACTTAGATGGCTCTTTCGAATATTCCAATACCATTTTATTACAAAGAGAAACCGACTTTTTTGAAATGGCCGTCGTTTTTCCGAATCCGACTAAAGATAATTTAAATGTCCACTTGGAAATAGATGATAATGAAACGGGAGAATTAGAATATTCTATTTTTGATGTATTAGGAAAAAAATACTATTCGAATATTCTTACCTACCAACAAGGAAGAATTTCTTTCTCCTTAGATACAAGTCATTTGCCACCTGGAATATATACGATTTTATTGGATAAAAATGGAAGGAAAAAAATAGCTCGGAAATTTATTAAAGTAGATGAGTAGAAAGCATCTTCTTTAACCATAGAAAATCCGGATGGAATTAAAAAACAATTCCATCCAGATTTTTTTATTTTTGAGTGAAAAGGTATAATAAAAAAGAAGTCAAAGAAACTAATCAGTGCGATTGCTCCATAAGAAAAGAAGAGGACGCCCAATATCCAATTCGGAATAATTTCATGCCCTAATTCATCAGGCATAGTGAAATGATACATTCCTCCAATTAAAGATAGAATGCTTCCAATTATCATAATAAAGAGAGAACTCGTTTTGGTTGATATTTTTTTCTTCTGAAGTATAAAACTCCATTAATGTTGAATGATTATTTTTTGGATAAACTTATCTTTGATTCGTAAGATGAAAATTCCATTGGGTAAATTAAAAATAGGAATACCATTTTTTTGTTCTACAATTCCTGTCTGTAGGAGTTCTCCTTTTAAAGTGAAAATATCATATTTTATATTTTCATTTAGATGGTCAATATTCTTTAAATAAAAATATTCAGAACCTGGATTCGGGAAAATATTAATGTTGGGGTAGGCTTGTATTTCTATATTGGAATTGGTGAAATCTTGGGTTCCAAAATTAATCCAGAAAAAATTAGCCAAGCCTAAATTGTCCTTGGCTTTAAAAACGATTTGTAAAGGAGGGTAATTCAAATGCTCTTCTTTTACCACCCATTCGAAAGTAGCCGATGGGGAAGTAGTTCCGTTGCCATTGACGATAAATTCTGCACTCTCATTAAAAAAATCATACAAAGGACTGCTTGAAGAAAGTGTTACCTGTTGTCCTGCGTCCGAATCTGAAGCGGTAATTTCCAAGGAAATTGTATCACCCAACGCTATTTGTCTGAATTCCCCATTTTGGAATCCCGCTACATCTAACGCTGTTCGCATGTTATCATCAGGTAAGACTAGAATTTGCATGTCCCTGATTATTTTTCCATTCATTATCCCATTCCTATAAGAAACAATTTCGAATGCGATATTATATTCTCCGGCGATTTGGGGAGCATCCCAAACCAAAGTTCCGGATGAGGAATCAAAATTAACGGTATTATTCGCACCCGGCATAATTTGTTCCAATGTTTGGAAATTAGGAACCGGGGTTCCGATATCCATCAAGGGGGTGATGAGATGATACGAAATACTATCCCCATCTAGATCAAAAGCATTGAGTACATGTATAAAGGGTTGTCCTAGGTAGGCAAGGTCTATGGGTTCTTGTAAAAGGACAGGAGCATTGTTGGCGGTAGGCGAAATCTCTGCCATCGTCTCAACATAGAAAGCCACATCATCGGAAGCACCTGAGTTAATATTTAGGATATTGGCATTTCTATTTGGATCTTGAAATGAAATGGTGTACGTTCCATAATCTGAATATGCATGTGATCGAATATAAATGTTTTTTTTATAATCATTTTCTAAAGGTTCCCCATCGCCATTGCTCCTTTGGAAATAATCACATTGACTATCTCCCCAACAAACATAAATACTATCCCGGTCGGCAGGAATACTGGATGTTTTCGTATATGTGGTAACCGTACATTCTATTATGTGCTCCCCGGTTACTGTATAGGTGATTTCTCCAGCTCTGTTATGGGTGGCCCAAGAGGTTTGGATCATGAAAATTGATAAAATAAAAAGGATTGACTTTTTCATTAATATAAATTTTGTCATTGAAGATATGGTTTTCTTATCAAAAGACTGTGGTTAATTGTAATAGGGTTGGGTCTTGGCTTGGAATTGTTCAAAAAAAGAATACTATTTTTTATATTTGAGGTAAAGGGCAAAAATATAATTCTTTATATGGAAAGGACCCAAGTACTTCGTCAGTTGGATGCTTTTCATTTCTAGATGTCCAAAGAAGATGTTTCCGAATCGATAAATTTTATACCCAACGAACTTGGATTTAA
>JAHDDR010000112.1 GCA_020629255.1 Saprospiraceae bacterium
TGGATTATTCGGTGGTGCAGGAGTAGGAAAAACAGTATTGATCATGGAATTGATCAATAATATTGCTAAAAAATACGAAGGAATCTCTGTATTTGCCGGTGTTGGTGAACGTACTCGTGAAGGGAATGACCTTTTACGTGAGATGTTGGAATCCGATGTAATCAAATACGGTAAAGAATTTATGCACTCTCTAGAAGAGGGAGGATGGGATTTGACAAAAGTGGATCCTAAAGCTTTATCCGAGTCTCAAGCCACATTGGTGTTTGGTCAGATGAACGAGCCTCCGGGGGCACGTGCAAGAGTTGCATTGTCTGGTTTGACCATTGCTGAATACTACCGTGATGGAGACATGAACGATCCGAATGGTGGTCGTGATATCTTATTCTTCGTAGATAATATCTTCCGTTTCACGCAAGCGGGTTCTGAAGTATCAGCCCTTCTAGGTCGTATGCCTTCAGCAGTAGGATACCAACCGACACTAGCTACAGAAATGGGTCTGATGCAAGAAAGAATTACCTCTACAAAAAGAGGTTCAATTACATCAGTACAGGCAGTTTATGTACCTGCGGATGACTTGACTGACCCCGCACCAGCAACAACATTTGCCCACTTGGATGCCACGACCGTATTGAGTCGTAAATTGGCTTCTTTGGGTATTTATCCTGCAGTGGATCCTCTAGATTCAAAATCAAGAATCCTTACCGAAGATATCGTTGGGGAAGAGCATTACGCTTGTGCACAAAGAGTGATCAATATCCTTCAGAGATATAAAGAACTTCAAGATATCATCGCCATTTTGGGTATGGAAGAATTAAGTGATGAAGATAAATTGGTCGTAGGACGTGCAAGAAGGGTTCAGAGATTCCTATCTCAACCATTCCACGTAGCCGAGCAATTTACCGGAATGGAAGGTGTATTGGTAGATATCCAAGATGCTATCCGAGGATTCAACATGATTATGGATGGCGAAGTGGATGAATATCCAGAAGCAGCTTTCAACTTGGTAGGTTCTATCGAGGATGCCATCGCTAAGGGTAAAAAGTTATTGGCAGAGGCAGAAGCATAATCGTTTCTTTTTATTAAGATTGATAACAATCAATGATATGAACGTAGTTGTATTAACACCAGATAAGGAAGTTTATTCAGGATCGATCAAATCGATAAAAGTTCCGGGCGTAGGAGGAGAATTCGAAGTGTTGAAGAATCACGCACCTGTAGTGTCCTCTTTAGGGACAGGCAAGGTCAGAATTATCGACGAAGCGGGAACGTCTAAAGAATTTTCTATTACAAAAGGCTTCATCGAAGTTTTGAACAATGAAGTTTCTGTTCTGGTAGAAAGTATAAAAGAATAGAATTTTTTAAAAATAATTTCTATTCCTTGGGTCCCATCGCTTATAAAGCGATGGGACTTGTTTTATATGGAATATACCCTTAATACTAATTTGAGTTTATAAAGTCGGATTGGATTTGCTTAAGTATTTGGGGGAGTACTAGGCAAAAAACACAGACATAGCCTTAGCTATGGCGAGTATTTTTAACGACGTAATCACCCAAATACTTGGAATTATATGCGATATTTATGATTCAAATTGGTATAATAAGTTCTAAACTTATACTCAATGTTTTTGCATATTAGTTTAAGAATGTATTTTTATGAAATCAAAAATTAATTCACAAGAAATTTCAATAATATGAAATACATCATCCAATTCACTTTAATTCTATTCTTTACCATTTCACTTCATGCCCAAGATAAAACAGTTGTTGAGGAACTAGGTATGGATCAATTGACTGAAAAACAGAAGCTGGAAATTTTAGCTTATGCCATAACATTGAAGAAAGATTATAAAAAATCATTGAAAAAAGCCCTGAAAAAATTATCTCCGGAAGAGAAAGAGAAATTAATGGCTTATATAGATAAAACGAAAGGGGTTCGTAAGAACAAATCTACCAAGCCAACCATAAAACCCAAAGGGCCAACCACTACAATAGAATTTGAAAAAACAGAACATGATTTCGGCGAAGCAAACGAAGGAGATAAAATCACTTATATATATAAATTTAAAAATACAGGCAAAAAACCTCTGACTATCACCCACGCAAAAGGTTCTTGTGGATGTACGGTCCCCAAATGGCCGAAAGAACCCATCAAGCCAGGCAAAAAAGGAGAAATAGAAGTCGTTTTCAATACAAAAGGAAAAAGAGGCAATCAAGTGAAAACCATCACTTTAACAGCAAACACATCTCCCGAGAAAACGATGCTCCGGATTAAAGGGAAAGTCAAATCTGCTAATCAATAAGAATTAAAAACATAAACCTGAATTATATCCCGAATTTTCTAGTAAAGAAAATTCGGGATATTTGATTTTAAACCCTTGGTTTAATTCTGCTCCGAATTAAATATGCATTTTGGATGCGTATTGTAATTAGTCATACCCAAAAATCTTACCTTTGCAGCTTGAAAAAGACACATATGCGGATATGGCTTAATATTTGCTTGCTTTATATTTAGTTTAATTATAATATGATAAGTTACATCAAAGGTCCAATTACATTTAAAACACCAACGTATGTCGTGGTGGAAGCCGGAGGTGTAGGATACCATATAAACATAAGCCTGAATACTTATACGCAAATCGAAAAACTAGAAACAGTAAAACTATTGACATACCTCCAAGTAAGGGAAGACAGCCACACGCTTTATGGTTTTGCAGAAGGAGGAGAAAGGGACATTTTTACAAAACTGATTTCGGTAAGCGGAATTGGTACGAATACTGCAAGGGTTTTACTTTCATCTATGCCTCCCGCAGAAGTTCGAGCAGCAATTCTAGGAGAAGATGTTGTTGCATTTAAAAAAGTAAAAGGTGTTGGGCCCAAAACAGCCAAAAGAATAATATTGGACCTTAAGGATAAAATATTGAAAGACAGCGGAGAAATGGCGTTAACAGTTAATACTTTAGACAATACCACTAGAGATGAGGCGTTACAAGCATTGTTGTCTCTAGGTTTCAATAAAATCGCAACCCAAAAGATACTTAATAAAATACTGAAAGAACAACCAGAAATAACCAACGTGGAAGATTTAATCAAAGCAGCTTTGAAACAACTTTCCTAGAAATTATTCTAGACGAAATTGTTGAAAACTAAACAAATCACAATTAGAAAAAACACAATCTCCATAATACGAGATAGAATCACAGATTGAATGATGAAAATGAATAGGATATTACTTTCCTTGTCAATGATGATCATGGCCTTTTCTGTTTTATGGGCCAATGAAGGTACAGAACGTTCACTGAATGAAGATCCCTTTACATACATCCTTGAAACAATAGCTTCAGATACCCTGCCTCCTATCGGCGATAGAGAAGGCGATTTCATTACAGACCCAAGCACCAACCCCTTCGATTTGGAAGACCCTAGCGTCATCCAACAAGAAGTAGAGTATGATGCAGAAACAGGACTATACCTCGTAACGGAAAAAATCGGAGATGATTACTACCGGGCTCCTACCTACATGACCTTCGAGGAATATCTCAAATATACAGAAGAGAAGCAAAGGCAAGATTATTTCGATAAACTCTCCCGGGATGCATCCGATAGTTATGGCGATAGCGGAAAACCGGATCCGATGATGGAAATTGAAGTTCCTAATAATCTATTAGATAAACTTTTCGGAGGAACGAAAATCGAAATCAAACCTCAAGGAAACATAGACCTTACTCTTGGTGCAGATTATCAAAAAGTAGAAAATCCGATCATTCCCGAAAGACAAAGAAGACAAGGAGGCTTCGATTTTGATATGAACATTCAAATGAATGTTACAGGACAAATCGGAGATAAGATGAAATTGGGAACCAGCTATAACACCCAAGCCACTTTCGATTTCGAAAATCAAATGAAATTGGAATATGCGGGAGGAGAAGACGATATCATACAAAAGCTAGAGGCGGGAAATGTAAGCCTTCCACTTAAAAGTTCATTAATTCAAGGAAGCCAGAGTTTGTTTGGTATCAAATCAGAACTTCGATTTGGTAGAATGACGTTGACGGGAGTGGCATCACAACAAAAATCAAAAAGAAACGAAATTCAAATACAAGGAGGAAGCCAAGTACAAACCTTCGATGTTTCAACAGATGAATACGACGAAAACAGGCACTTCTTTATCTCCCACTTCAATCGTAACACCTTCGAACAAGCATTGGAACAAATGCCTCAAATCCGAAGTTTATTTACGGTGAATCGAATGGAGGTTTGGGTCACCAATACAAGAAACCAGACAGAGAATGTAAGAGATATAGTTGCTTTATCAGATTTAGGGGAAGCCAATAATGAAAACATTGGAAACTTAAACCCGCTATACCAAGCACCGAGCATTCCCGTTCATCCGGATATTTCCGGAACAATGGGACTCCCAACAAATGGTGCCAACCCGATGTATGCGGATATTGCCGGAAATCCGATAGCTCGACAAATTGACGGAGCCGTGGCTCAGTTACAAAATAATGGACTTCAACAAGCCAAAGACTTCGAAAAGGTAAGGGCTAGAATGTTGGCTCCTAACGAATTTACCTTCCATCCGGAATTAGGATTTATATCATTGAATGTAGCCCTTCAACCAGAAGACGTACTAGGGGTGGCAATGGAATATTCCTACAATGGTGAATTATACAAAATTGGAGAATTTACCAACGATGTTCCCATCAACCCGGATACATTGAATGTCCTATATGTAAAGATGTTGAAAAGTACAACACCAAGAGTGGATATTCCTATGTGGGATTTGATGATGAAAAATATCTACTCAATCGGAGCCTTCCAAGTAAGTCGCGAAGATTTCGTTTTGGATATCGCTTATGAGGATCCCGGAGGAGGACAAAAAAGATTTCTCCCTGCTACAGCTTTGGAAGGAAAACCCTTACTTCAAGTTTTCAACCTTGATAATCTAAATAATCAGAATGACCCGCAGCCAGATGGTCGCTTCGACTTTGTAGAAGGAGTGACGATAAATTCAAGGAATGGACGAATTATGTTCCCTGTATTGGAACCATTTGGTTCATCCCTCAAAAAAGGGATTTTAGATGCTTCTCCAACGGTTACCCCAGTAGTTGAAGCCGAGGCAGAACAGTTCATCTATCAACAACTATATGACTCTACAGTAATTGCAGCAAGGGAATACCCTGAGTTCAATCGTTTTACTATCTGGGGTACATATAGATCCAGTGTGTCATCAGAAATTTCCCTAGGAGCATTCAATATTCCTAGAGGTTCGGTGGTCGTTCGAGCAGGGGGACAAGTTCTTCAAGAAGGCACCGACTATACCGTAGATTACAACATCGGAAGAGTGAAAATCATCAACGAATCTTTCTTGAATTCAGGTGTACCGATTAATGTTTCCTTCGAGGATAATACCCTTTTCGGATTCCAAACCAAAACCCTTTTGGGACTGCGGGCAGATTATAAAATCAGCGAGAATTTCAATATTGGAGGTACGCTCATGAAATTGTATGAACGGCCCTTCACCCAAAAAGTAAATATTGGAGACGATCCAATCAATAACAGCATATTTGGTGCAGATATCCAATATACAACAGAAGCTCCTTGGGTTACCAAAATGGTAGATGCGATACCATTGATCCAAACCAAGGCTCCGTCACAAGTATCTTTCATGGCAGAAGGAGCATACTTGAAACCAGGGCACGCAAGAGCCATTTCACAAGAAGATGAAGGAGTCGTTTATGTAGATGATTTCGAAGGGAGCACAAGTAGCTTGGATTTAAGAATCCCTGCCAATGCTTGGACGCTGGCATCCATCCCCCAGAATGACCAATTCGGAAATAATAACCAATTCCCTGAATCATCTTTGATAGATACAACACTTTCAGGAGTAAATAGGGCAAGATTGTCATGGTATCAAATCGACAGGGCAGTGAATGCACCAGGTGTGGAAAGTGATTTTTATACCAGCACGGTTAGTATTCAAGAAATATTCCCGAATACAACCTTTGACCAAACACCCACAAGCAATACCATCCGTACACTGGATTTGACTTACCATCCGAATGAAAAAGGACCTTATAATTTTGATGTTCCGGATGGTACAGAATATTCTGCTGGTATGAATTCCAGCGGAGGGCTTCTAGAACCAGAGACAAGATGGGCAGGTATCCAACGATCCTTAAACACCAATAACTTCGAAGCTGCAAATGTAGAATTTATCGAATTTTGGATGTTGAGTCCGTTCCTTCCTCAAGATGGTGGTGTTTCTCCAGTGAGTGACGGAATGATGCATATCAATTTGGGAAATATTTCTGAGGATGTTCTACGGGATTCCCGTCTTTTCTTCGAAAACGGATTACCTGCTGAGGATGACGAAGATACCAATACAGATATTACTTCTTGGTCAAGGATTCCTCGTGTTAGTGCGATTACTCGTTCTTTTGATAATGATGAATCAGTAAGAAGGGCTCAAGATGTTGGGTTGGATGGTATGAACGATGAAGGTGAAAAACTCATTTATTCCGATTATGTGAATGAGATTCAGAATTCACCCGCCATTCCGAATTCAATTAAAGACGAAATCCTAGCGGATGTTTCTAATGATAATTTCGTCTATTATAATGATGATAGTTATTCCGATAGCGATGATGTTTTCGATAGATATTTTAAATACAACAACCCAGAAGGAAATTCGGAACAATCAGTCAATCAGGTAAATTCGGCAACCAATATTCCAGATTCTGAGGATATTAATCAAGATAATACCTTGAACGAAACAGAATCCTACTACCAATATAGTATTCCGATTGTTAGAGCGGATGATAATGGTGAAATGGAATTGAATGATTTCGTTATTGAATCAACAACGGCATCTAATGGAAGGATTTGGTACCGGGTAAAAGTACCCATCGATCAATATACCTCTAGAGTAGGAGGAATTCAAGATTTCCGTTCCATACGATTTATCCGTACGTATTTAACAGATTTCGAAACGCCGGTAACCATGCGTTTTGCTCGCTTCGAATTAGTGAGAAACCAGTGGAGAAGATATTCAAGATCTTTGGCAGAATCTGGCGTAGGGACAGTTTTGGATGAAAACGACGAAACGATATTCGATGTCAATGAAGTGAACTTGGAAGAGAACAGTGCGAAAAATCCTTACAATTATGTATTGCCTCCTGGTGTGCAAAGAGAACAACAAATTGGTTCTGCTTATGCAGGAGCATTGCAAAACGAGCAATCTTTGGCGATGAATATTTGCAACCTGAAAGATGGCGATGCAAGAGGAATATTCAAGAACTTGAATTTGGATCTACGTTTGTTTAAACAACTTAGAATGTTTGTCCATGCCGAAGAAGCAGGAGGTGAAACCATAGAACCAGGCGAATTGACCATGTTTATCCGATTGGGGTCAGATTTTGAAAAGAATTATTACGAATATGAGATTCCCTTGGAAATGACAACGGGAGACCTAACAGGTTTAGGAGAAGATCAATATGCTGAAGCGGTTTGGTTAGAAGCAAACAACCTCCAATTGAATTTGGGATTACTTCAACAAGTAAAAACAGAAAGGAATTCTACCAATGCCCCACTTAATTTCCTTTATACAATAGAGGATCCTGAATTCCCGCAAAATGTAGTAGGGGTAAAAGGAAATCCAAATTTAGGATTGGTGAAGAGTATCATGATTGGTGTCAGGAATACAGAAGATGATGGTTTGCCCAAATGTGCGGAACTTTGGTTCAATGAGCTACGCATGAGTGGTTTCGACGAAAGAGGGGGATGGGGAGCTTTGGCTCGTTTGGATGTGCAGTTGGCAGACTTTGGTAATGTGAATGTTTCTACCAATTACACAAGTATCGGGTTTGGTGGCATAGACCAAAAGCTGGCACAGAGAAGTAGAGAGGAAGTCATCCAATATGATGTGGCGGGTAATGTTGAGTTAGGAAAATTCTTCCCGGAGAAAACAGGAATCAAGATTCCAGTATATGCCCAATATTCTAATACGATAAAAAATCCGGAATACGATCCTTATGATTTGGATGTAAAATTAAAGGATAAACTGAAAGCGGAATCGGATAGGGATGTGAAAAATGAATTAAAGAAAAATGCTCAGGATTATACAAAAATCAAGAGTGTTAATGTAACGAATGTTAGGAAAGAGCGAACGAACACCAAGAAAAAACCCATGCCTTGGGATGTTGAGAACCTCAGTCTTACTTATGCTTATTCTAATACCGAAAGACGCAATCCTTTAATTGCTAAAGATCAGGTAAAGGATCAGCAAGGTATTTTGGATTATAATTTCTCTACAAAAGCGAACTATATCCAACCCTTCAAAAAAATAATCAAGAAACCGAATACGGCGAAGTACTTGAAATTCTTTACAGAATTCAATTTCAACCCCTATCCGAACTCTTTTGCTTTTAGTACTCGTATGCAAAGGCAATTCCAGCAAACCGTTTACCGATTTTCGGATCCAAGTCAAAATACTTGGTATAATCGTAAATTTAATTGGGATCGCTCCTACGATATGAAATGGGATTTGTCCAAATCCTTGAAATTCACATACAATGCTGTAACCAATACGGTAATTGATGAATTGGAAGACGAATTCATAGGAACTGAAGCGGCAAAACAAGAGATTTGGGACAACATCAAAGGATGGGGAAGGAACAAGAATTTCCAACAAAATGTAAACGTTTCTTATGATTTACCATTCAAACATTTCCCATTCTTGGATTTCATTAAAGTGAAAGCCCAATACAATGCCAACTTCTCTTGGCAAGCAGCATCATTAAATGGTTTCGATGTTGATGGCGTAAGTTTGGGCAACATTATCCAAAATGGACAGACTCGCCAAATTAATGGAGACTTGAATTTTGTCACTTTGTATAATAAATCCAAATATCTGAAGAAGGTTAATTCCAAAGGAAAGAGTAAAAAACCTGGAGGAAAGACGGGTAATCGGGCAAAGGATATGCTAAACGATAAGACCAAAGGAGATAAAGGTAAGGATGGCGATGACAAAAAAGGGAAGGATAAAGACAAGAAAGCGAAAAAAGATAAAGAACCTTCTCCTGTGGCAAAAGCATTACTTCGTCCGTTGATGATGGTTCGCAAGGCTCGTTTCACATATTCTGAAAAATTCTCAAGCATTGTTCCGGGCTTTATGCCCAATCAAAGGTTGTTGGGAATGAACCAAGATTTTGATGCTCCGGGTTGGGATTATGTTTTTGGCTGGAAACAAGCAGATGAAGCATGGTTAAGAAATAATGAAAGTTGGATAACAGAGAGTATTTACTTAAATCAGCAAGTATTGGGTACGCAAACCCAAGATATTTCTGCCAAATTAACCTTGGAGCCTGTCAATGATTTCACAATAGATATCGAAGCGAACCGTAAAATATCCGAAAATAGTTCGGCTTATTTCAAAAAGGTAGATCAAGATTCATCTTTTGAATACTTGGCAGCGAGAGATATGGGATCCTTCCAAATGTCCTACTTTACGTTGGGAACCATGAACCAAGACATGTTCGAACTATTTGCACAATTTGAAGCCAATCGTGAAATCATTTCATCCAAATTGAATACGGCCTATAATGGAGGAAGCACGGTTCTTCACGAAAATGATGCTCAATTCGGAGATTATTATGAAGGCTTTGGTCGCTATCAACTCGATGTGCTGATTCCTGCATTTTTAGCCGCCTATACAGGTAAAGATGCCAATAAGGTCGCTGTTGATTTATTGAGGAGGAATGCCTCAAACAACAATAAACCGGGACTTTATAATATGATACCATTGCCCAATTGGACGTTAACCTATAAGGGGCTTCACAAGATAAAAGGCTTGGATAAGATATTCTCGAATGTAACTATTCAGCATGGTTATAAATCTACATTGAATATCAATAGCTTTAACACAGATCAGGATTTTGCAGAAAATCTAAAGAATGATAATACATCGAATTATTATGCAGAATATGAAGTTCCGGGCTTAGTCATCAACGAACAACTTTCTCCGCTTATTGGTTTGGATATGAGATTCAAAAATGAATTGACGACCAATTTGCAATGGAAGAAATCAAGAAACTTGGCAATGACTTTCACCGATTATCAATTAAGCGAAACCCGTTCCGATGAATTTGTGGTAGGTTTGGGATACCGCTTGAAAAACGTATATATCCCCTTCTTGGATTTTGGAGACTTCAGTGGCCAGAAATTCAAAAAGAAGAAGAATCGTAAAAATGATAAAGGAAAAGGAGACGATAAGGATGCTAAAAGTAAAGATAAAAAAGGGAATGATATGAATTTCAAATTCGACTTCTCTTATAGGGATGATGTGACCATCAATCACTTACTAGACCAAGGAGTGAGCGTGCCGACAAGGGGGATGAAAACTATTCGTATTTCTCCTTCTATCGATTACAAGGTAAATAAACAATTGAGTCTACGATTATTCTACGATTATAGTAGAACCATCCCCGCAACCTCTGCCTCATTCCCAATTACGAATACTTCGGCGGGTCTACAAATCCGTTTCTCTTTGAACTAATTTGATTAATAATTAGTATGATTACAAAGCCATTCCCTTATAAGGGAATGGCCTTGTTTTTATAGGGAATAATATAAAATTCGGATATTCGACAAAATGGTTAAAAATTTGCATAAGACACAAAATGTTTTTATTTTTAAATGTTTTAGTTTTTGAATGACACATAAAGTGCCTTGTGGTTTTAAGTTGAAAATTTTTTTGATTAATTTTCAACACTTATTCACAATAGGTAAGTAATAGGTAGAAACAAACAGTTTGGGTTTTCTTGTAGAGATTATATATTTGGAAAAAAATAAATTGTAGGGCTAACATCTTCTATTTGAAGTTATAGTATCAATTTATATTAAAACCGAAAAGGTTTAGATAAAATCAAAATAACCAAAGAAATTTATTTATACTTTATTTTTCCACAAGGATTAAAAGTGTTTTCAACATCAGCTCAACAGTTTTCAACATTTGTTAGTAATCATGTGGATAAAACCAAATGAACAAGGTTGTATAGTTTTGTATTAAATTTGCAGTGAGCAATAGAACAGAACAAAACCTTTTTTGTCGATTCATGAGAAAACCACACTTTTACTTCGGTTAAGGTGGAACATCTGAATCTTCACTAAATAAGAAGGGTTAGACGATCGGGTAAACTTTAATAAAGTGAATAAACGTGGTTTCTTTATTAAAGGGCTTTACTCATCAAATCTTCTTATCTTACTATTAATTACAATTTTGAGAAAACTACGGGCTCGCCTTCAGGTTGATTCAACCTGGGAGGGAATAGTTCATCGTTAAAAAAATGAATAATGGCGGAAGACCCAATAAAGAAAGTGGCCAAGACAAGAAATCTCACGAAAGTCAAGAATGAACTTTCCGATTTCGTTTTTGGTAAATTGCCCCCACAAGCCCTT
Organism: Saprospiraceae bacterium; assembly: GCA_020629255.1. Lineage (GTDB taxonomy): Bacteria > Bacteroidota > Bacteroidia > Chitinophagales > Saprospiraceae > JAHDCE01. The sequence continues at coordinate 11,458 of JAHDDR010000112.1, forward strand.
GCTTTGGAAGAAGCAGTGTTAGGAGCTATCATGTTGGATAAAGATGCACTACCCGTTGTCATTGATATCTTACAACATGAAAGCTTTTATCTAGAATCGCACAAGGAGATATTCAAAGCGATGCTTAAATTGTTCGAACGATCTCAGCCAGTAGACATGCTGACGGTAACAGAAGAACTAAGAAAAGCAGGAGCCTTGGAAAAAATGGGTGGAGCCTACTACCTCGTAGAACTAACCAACAGGGTAGCCTCTGCGGCGAATATTGAATACCACGCACGGATCATTGCTCAAAAACACATCCAACGGGAGTTGATTCGAGTATCCACACAAACCATTAAAGATGCATTTGAAGAAACAACTGATGTTTTTCAATTATTGGATGAAGCAGAACAAGGTTTGTTTTCCATTACCCAACAAAACCTAAGTAGAGGATACGAAGGAATGAGTTCTATCCTCAGCCGCTTCCAAAAACAAATGGAAGAACTGACAACAAAAGAAGATGGTCTTACCGGTGTTCCAACTGGATTTACCGATTTGGATAGACTAACTTCCGGTTGGCAAAGCTCGGATTTGATTATCGTGGCGGCTCGACCCGGTATGGGTAAAACCAGTTTTACTTTGGCTCTGGCAAAAAATGCTGCTATGGATTTTGAAAAACCCGTAGCATTATTCTCTTTGGAGATGTCCAATGTCCAATTGGTGCAAAGGCTGATTTCTCTGGAAGCCGAAATTCCCGGTAGTAAAATGAGAAATGGCAATCTCGAAGATTATGAATGGCAACAACTGCATTCTGCTATCGAGAAAATGAGCGAAGTACCCATTTTTATTGATGATACACCTGGTATCAATATTTTTGAATTAAGAGCAAAGTGCCGACGCTTGAAAATGCAACACGACATTCAGATGGTCGTGATCGATTACCTCCAACTTATGACAGGTAAAACGGATAAAGGAGGAAACAGGGAACAAGAAATTTCTGGAATCTCAAGAGCATTGAAGGGATTGGCAAAAGAATTGAATGTTCCTGTTATTGCGTTGTCTCAATTAAGTCGGGCAGTAGAGTCGAGGGGAGGAAGCAAACGCCCCATGTTATCGGATTTGAGGGAGTCGGGCGCCATCGAACAAGATGCCGATATTGTTTCGTTCATATATAGACCGGAGTACTATGGTATTTTGGAAGACGAAGAAGGCAATTCATTAAAAGGTACAGCCGAAATCATTGTAGCAAAACACCGGAATGGTGCTTTGGATACCGTCAAATTAAAATGGATCGATACTTTCGCTAAATTTGACAATCTAGATGATTCTGATTTTGACTTTTTTGGTGGTTCCGGAGGAGAAGATGATGCACCCAAGAAATTACAAACTGGAGTAATTACCCGTTCTTCCAGAATGAATGATGATTTGGATGATATACCTTTTTAGTCTCGTTCAAAGATAAATCTTATTTTTGCACCCGATAATGAGGAAATCATTATCGGGTGTTTTGTAAAGAGGCATTTGAATATTTTTATGTGATAAATTAAAAACCGACTCATGCACAAAAGTATTTTTTATCTGTTCTTACTCAGCCTAGTAGGATTTTCAACAAGTTGCGATAATAAAGGCAAAAAAATGGATGACCCCAAAGACGATAGAATCATCATAGAAATTCCAAATATGGTAGAAGATTCTGTATATTCTTTTGTAGAGCAACAGGTTGCTTTTGGACCTCGGGTGCCGGGTTCCAAAGCCCATAAAGCATGCGCCGAATGGTTGGAAAACAAATTCAAAAGTTATGGAGCCAAAACCACTATGCAAAAATTTGAAGCCAATTTCCATTTTGGAGCAAAAGCCGAAGCGATAAATATTATTGCTTCAATTAAACCTGAGCTACCCAAACGAGTCTTACTTTGTGCACATTGGGATAGCAGATACACGGCGGATGAAGACAAACAAAGAACCGATGAGGCAATTCCCGGTGCCGATGATGGAGGCAGTGGAGTAGCGGTCTTACTGGAGATGGCAAGGCTAATACAACAATATCCCTTAGAAATGGGTGTTGATATCATTCTTTTCGATGCAGAAGATCAAGGAAATAATGAAGTGACCGAAAGTTGGTGCTTGGGTTCACAATATTGGGCAAAAAATACACATGTCAATAATTATAGAGCTAAATACGGTATCCTGTTGGATATGGTAGGCTCCAAAGGGGCAAGGTTCGTAAAAGAAAATACATCGATGGCCTTTGCTCCTTCTACCATGAATAAAGTATGGGCGGAAGCCAAAGAATTAGGCTATGAAAATTATTTTATAGATGAAGAATCAGAAGGGGTGGTCGATGATCATTATTTCATCAATACCCTATTGAATGGTTCGATTCCGACAATCGATATTATTAATCGACCTAAAAATAGCCGTTTTGGGAAATATTGGCACACCCATGATGATAATATGGACATCATAGATAAGAAAACATTGGGAGCTGTGGGGAATGTAGTTATGTCGGTATTATACAATGAATCTGTAGGAACATTTTAATCGGTTAGAAAAAATAAAAGATGAAAAATATTTCAAATTATCTATTAGGGGGCTTAGTTACAATAATGTTGATGTGGTCTTGTGTGGGCTGCATAAAAGACAACCCTTCAAATGGCGGAGGTTCTACGATTGTTGAGCCCGAAATAAAAATCCCGAATATCAATAAGGATTCTGCTTATGCCTTCGTGCAGAAACAAGTGGATTTCGGACCCCGAATGCCGGGAACAGACGCCCATAAACAATGTGCAGATTGGATGGCAGAAACCTTAGAAAAGTATGGTGCAAAAGTTTACCGACAAGAATTCGAGGCAAATTTCTATTTCGGCAAATCAGCGGATGCTATTAATATTATAGGAGCCATTAACCCGGAGAAAAAAAGAAGGGTCTTGCTTTGTGCCCATTGGGATAGCCGTTTCCAAGCCGACCAAGATACAGATCGTAAAAAAGAAGCGATTTTAGGTGCCGATGATGGGGGGAGTGGCGTAGCCGTATTGCTTGAAATTGCAAGGATCATCCAACAAAATCCGATAGATTTGGGTGTGTATATTATTTTGTTTGATGCAGAGGATCAAGGCAACGATAGTGATGGGCAAGAAGACACTTCCCTTACTTGGTGTTTGGGGTCGCAATATTGGGCAAAAAACAAACATGTTCCGGGCTATGGAGCACTCTATGGTATCTTATTGGATATGGTCGGCTCTAAAGGAGCAAGGTTCGGAAGGGAGGCTTACTCTATGCAGTATGCTCCGGATGTGATGAACAAAGTTTGGAAAACAGCCCAAGATATGGGTTATGGTAATTTCTTTGTCGATGAAAATGTAGGTGGTATAACAGATGATCACGTCTTTGTAAATCAAGGAGGAGTAAAGACGATAGATATCATCAACAGAACAAAAGAGGGTACGTTCGGGAAATATTGGCATACCCATGATGATGATATGGGCGTGATTAGCAAAAGGTCGTTGGGAGCCGTAGGAAATGTGGTTCTGAACGTTTTATATAATGAACAATAGGTAAAGGATATTTTGCATATCTCTTGTTTTGCCTAGATTTATTTTAGAGTTTTCCCATTGGTGAATATAGTATTCTACGATGTTGCCAATGCATGTTATTCATGGATTAATTTAAAATAAAGCCGTATCTTTGCAGTCGATTTCCAAGTATGGAGATAGATTCATTCATTAAAATTTTTTCAAAAAATGCAAACTGCATCAGATTTGAAGTATAAAGTAAAAGATATTTCC
>JAHDDR010000113.1 GCA_020629255.1 Saprospiraceae bacterium
AAAAGCAAACTAAAAAGCAAAGTAGGGGAGTAATAATTCTTTTCATGATACTAATTTATTTTTTTGAATATAAGACTATGTTAATTAAAACAATTTGTTTTTAAATTTTTAAATTATTTGTTTTATTTGTATGTCAACACACACATACAATGAATAAAGCTAATCTTAAAAAACAGGTACGTGAAATAGAGAAAAAGCTATCTCAATGTAAGAGCATTTCAGAAGAAAATGAACTCCTTTTGGAACAGATAAGGCTCTTGCGGCTTGTCTATGAAATTTCGGCTCCTCCCGATACTAAAAAACATGTTTTTCAATAAAGTTGGCCAAAAGAAGTGTCTTATCTGTCTCCATTCTGTTTTTTACGATTTAATTTATTGTTTTTCAATAGGTTAATGTAGTCACTTCTATTTCAAAACTACTCAAAAGAAGTGACTACATTTTATAACAAAGTGACTTCAAACCCCATTTGAAGACATTTTGAGACACTTGTAGTCACTTTATTTCCTTAGAAGTGTCTCCATTTTTATAGTATTGATTTTCAGTATTTTAATTCCAAAAAAACAACCTATGTAGTCACTTGAGACACTTTTATTTACTAAAAGTAGTAAAATAAGATATATATAAGAGCAAAAAGCGATACTTTGCATTGTCTATGGCATTGTCCATAGACATGTCTATGAAATTTTGCATGGTATGGTAATTTTTTGATACACAATTCAATAGCCCGAAATCTTAAATTTCCGTCCATCACCACAATTCAAACTTACAGCCGTCACAATATTTTTTGTGGCGGCTATTTTTTTTATCCATTCTTTGGTAAATTAGCTATTCCTACGAGACTTTCCCAACATTTCTACGTCCTAAACCCGTAGCTCAAAAACGAAAGAAAACAAACACACATTTAAAAAAGGACCTAACCATGTCTCAGATTTTAGAACTATTCAATTTCAAATCCGCCAAAGAACGAGACGACTTCATTATTGCACTATTAGTATTGGCTTTTTTCATCTGGCTTTTTTCTTGGCTCATGTTTCCAAAACTTTGGGGCAGTGATGTAGAAGCCAATATCCCTAATCCTTCGGATTTGAATCCTGTTGCGATGTTAGATGCCGATTTGGATTCTGATAATGATGGCATTCCAGACGAAGATGATGACTGTATACATGTATATGGTGAGACACCCAACGGCTGCCCTTCAGACAAGGATGGCGATGGGGTTTATGATAAAGAAGATGACTGTCCGAGTGTAAAAGGCGTATCCGAAAATGCGGGTTGCCCTTCGGATAAAGACCGGGATGGCATTTACGACTACATGGATAAATGCCCCGACCTTGAAGGTGAAAAAGAAAATGACGGCTGTCCTTTCGATAAGGATGGCGATGGAATTGCTGATAAACTGGACGAATGCCCGGATCGCGCAGGAACCAAAGCCAACAAGGGCTGCCCTGAAATCAAGTTGGAAGAGGAAGAGCGAAAATTATTGGAAGAGGCCATACAAGCCGTAGAATTCGAAACGGGAAGTGCTACCTTGAAAAGAACATCCCGTTCTATCCTATACCGAATTGCTAAAACCATGAACAAATATCCGGATTATAAATTGGATATCATTGGACATACAGATAATCAAGGAGAGCCCGCTTCTAATATGACACTATCTATTGATAGAGCCAAATCTTGCTTGGATTATTTGATTACCCAAGGGGTGGATGAGGAGCGAATCAATTCGAAGGGCTATGGAGAGAACCGCCCCATAGAAAGCAATGAAACCGAAGAAGGCAGGAGCAAAAACAGACGGGTCGAGTTCAATTTACGTTATTAATTGAAAAAAGCTGAGAATACCAAAATCATACATAACAAAATCAAAAAAAGGCTGCTACGATACCGTAGCAGCCTTTTTTTATTGGTCTTTAACATCTATTATATCACATCGAAAGCCTTAGCTAAAGATGTAAGTGAAAATGGCATCACCAACCAAAACCACTCATCCACATAAACGACCATGAATAATGTAATTGCAGTGGTGACTAAGAAAACCAACCACCAAAACATTGTTGAACTTTTACTTTCTGTAGACATTGTATATATGAATTATTACGTTATCTAATTGATTGCTCCGCAAAAATAAGATTTTCGGTATAACAATCTAATATTGTTTTGCATATATTTTCAGTCTACGATAAAACAATAGCCTACACCTTTCAATGTTTTGATGTTAATGGATGTGTCTTCTTTTAATAATTTCCTCAATTTATTGATGTACACATCCAAGGTGCGGGAATTTACGAAGGAGTCGGTTCCCCAAACCGCTTTCAGTATTTTCTCCCGTTCTATTTTCTTATTCTTATGCTGCAACAAGATGTTCAGCAACTGAGCTTCTTTATAGGACAAGGTATTATGTTGAGTCGGACTTTTTAATTCAAAATTGATCATCGAAAAAGAAAAATGACCGAATTCGAAAATGGATTTGTCCTGATCATTTCCCTTCGATAATGCCAGAACATTTTCCATTCTCAAAATTAATTCTTCGATGCTGAAAGGTTTTCGGATATAATCCTTTGCTCCGATACCCAAACCTTTTATGGCACTTTCTGCTTGGGTTTTTGCCGTGAGATAAATAATGGGGATCTCTTTATCTAATTCTAGTATTTCTTTTCCCAAAGTAAAACCATCTTTGTTGGGAAGCATCACATCCAAGACACAAATATCGGGTTGGAAATTCTTGAACGCGTCAACGACCAATGCACCATCGGAAACTAACCATATATCATAATTCCGGCTCTTTAGGGTTTCTTTTACAATTTGCCCCAAATACAATTCATCTTCTACGTATAATACCTTAACTTTCTGCATGTTTATTTTTTGGAATTTCTATAATGAATTTTGCCCCTTTCCCTTCTTCACTTTCCATTTTTATTTTGCCATCGTGTAATTCTATTATTTTTTTGACATAACTCAAACCCAATCCATAACCCTTTACATTGTGAATATCTTTGGTGGGAACTCTAAAAAAATGATCGAAAATTTGTTCTTGGTATTTTTTGGGAATGCCTATGCCATTATCTTTTATCTCCAAAATTAAATGATTATTTTTTTCTTTTATTCGGATATTAAGAGTCGGATTTTCTCCTTTATATTTTATGGAATTGTCAATTAAATTATAAATGAGATTCGTAAAATGAGATTCGTCTCCTTCAAAATAAAAATCATTTCCTTCTTTATCCAATTTAAGACCCATCTTGATATTTTCAAATTGGATTTGCATGGTTTTTAAAATATTTCCAAGAAGCCCTTCTAGGTTCAAGGTGTTTTTTTCTATCACTAATTCCGAATTTCTGAATTTTGAAATATCCAACACTTTATTAACCAACAACGATAGACGGTTCAATTCCAGCTGTGAAATTTCCAAATATTTTTTCATTAAATCAGCATCTTGATCGACACCAAAATTATTGACGGCTTCTAGTGCTACACTAGCTGTGGTAATCGGCGTTTTTAATTCATGGGTCATATTATCCACAAAGGATTCTTTCATGGCATTTAATCCCTCCATTTCCGACAAAGATTTATGAATCAAATAAAAAGCTATGCCGATAAATCCGAGAACAAAAAAGGATAATATAATTTGAGGCAGAATTTTCCTAAAAATATAAGATGTATGATTCTTTATTTCTAAGTAATACAAATTATTCGGACTAGAATCGTAACACACCTTCGATATAAATTGATCCAAAATTGCCACATCTTTTTTTGTTGTTTTTTTAAGAACCAACTGTATAGGACTTAATTGCTCTTTGTCTACATTATTATTAAAAAATTGGTTTAATAACCCATCTACATCCAAATTGGGATTCCAAATTTTAAAACTTGATTTTATTTTTAGTTTCTTAGCGTTCTTATCCGAATAAAACACATCTTCTTCTCCGCTTTCATTTACCAGCATAGTAAATATGCTCACTCTTTTATCCATTAAGGAAGTATTTTTAAACGCTCTTGTTCCATTCGGCACATGAACAGGACCTACTACATGTTTGCCTTCCATTGAGTCATCATCGAAACTCACTGTCATGTCAAAATTAAACGTATCCGCCATTTCAACATTTTTCATCGAAGAGGTAAAGGAAACGAATGAATCCAAATTTATTATCTCTAAAGAATAAGAACTATCACTATGCATCTTATTATTGATGTTTTCTTCTAAGATATGATTATTCAATTCTTGTATGATGTCGGTAAAAATAAAATCCACCTGTTGCTTGGTTTGCTTTTTATTTTCTTGATAATCGGAATAATTCCACAAAAAAAGCAACACACACAAAAGCAAAAGGCCCAATACCATAAATACATTCGCTATGTTTTTATTTCGAATCATACTATAAATGTAAGGGCTACTTCCCAAACTTTCCACATCCATTAACCTTAATTAACCTTGAATTGATATTGATTAACCTATCCAAGAGTAAAGACCCCACATATTTGCATCGTAAACATTTTCAAAAATTCAAAATCTATTTTAGCATGAAAAATCTATTCATCATTTTAATTGCATCACTTCCTTTTTTATCTAATGCTCAAAACAGCGGAACCGTTACGTACAAAGAAACGATGTATTTAAAAATCAACATGGAAACCGAAGAAGGAGAATCTCTTCAAAAAAATGAATTAGCGGGATTACTCCCCGACGAACAAAGCTGGAATACTATTTTATATTTCGATGATGAAGCATCTCTTTATAAAACAGAAGAAAAAGAAGAAGCACCTACAAATATAGATAACGGCGGAGGAGCATTTAGCATAAAAATAGACACGCCTAAAAAAACCATCTATCACAATAAAAAAGAAAACAAAGTACTCAGTCAAGAACATTTCATGGGGAAAGATTTCCTAATTGTTTCTGAAGGAAAAGAAAAACAATGGAAAGTGACCAATGAACAAAAAATAATCAAAGGCTATCTTTCTTTCAAAGCGATTTCTACGGATGAAGAAAAAGAAGATGAAGTTTGGTTCACCCCTTCCATCTCAGCAGAAACAGGTCCGTTTGGCATCATCGGATTACCAGGATTAGTTTTGGAAGCTACCCTCAACGACGGAAAATTAAAAATAGAAGCTGAAGGTATTCAATTAGGAGAAATAGAGGAAGGAATTATTGTTCCTCCAACAAAAGGCAAAAAAATAAGCCCTGAAAAATTCGAAAAATTACAAGAAGAAAAAATCAAAGAATTCAGGAGACAATATCAAAATGATGACGACAGCAAAGTAATCATCATAAAAGGATAATTATTTTCAGGTGGTTTTGCATGAATCCAAAACCACTTGGCTTTCTTTCTTTAATTTTCCAACAACCAAGTATCATTATGAAACAAATTGCCATTGTATTTTTTATTTTATTTTGTTCTAGCATTCTATTTTCTCAAAATAAAATTGTTACCGGAATTGTAACCGACACCCTAGGAGAATCATTAATTGGTGCCAGTGTTTTGTTATCTGCTAAAAAAGATTCTACCATGATGGGATTTTCCCTCACAGATATAAAAGGAAATTTTAAAATAGAAAATATTCAAGAAGGAGAATATTTTCTACAAGTCACTTACATGGGCTACATAAATCATATCGAGTATGCAAAAATTGACTCAATTAACGGGGCAGTACATGACTTCAAAACGATTCAATTAAAAGAAGGCAACACATTACTCGAAGAAATTGTCATCATGGAAGACAGAATTCCTATCTTGATAAAAAAAGACACGATAGAATATCATGCGGGTTCATTTCAGGTACATGAAAATGCAGTGGTCGAAGAACTACTCAAAGAAATGCCAGGCATAGAAATAGAAGAAGATGGAACCATCAAAGCCAATGGAAAAGAAGTGGAAAATGTTTTGGTCGATGGAAAAGAGTTTTTCAATAACCCTGAAATGGCAACAAAAAACCTACCTGCAAAAGCAATAGATAAAGTACAGGTGTATGACAAAAAATCAGAAGAAGTTCAATTTGCGGGATTGGACTTTGGAAATAAACAAAGAACCATTAATTTAAAATTAAAAGAAGGGTATAAAAAAGGATATTTTGGAAAAACAGAATTAGGGGGTGGAACAGAAAAAACCTTCAAGACGAACATGAACCTGAATCAATTTAATAAAAAAAACCAATTATCTTTTATCACAAAATCAAACAACGTTAATAAAAGCGAATTTTCCATCAATGAATATATTGATTTTATGGGTGGAATGAAAAATTTCATGTCGAATAATGGTTCAGGTTCGCTACGGCTTAATATCCCGATGCCTCTTTCTGAAAATGGCAATAACAATGGCATCAATACCTCTGCCATTGCTGGAATGAATTTCAACAAAACCATCAATAACCATTTAGAGTGGAGCAGCAATTATTTATTTAATTTGTTGAATACAGACTTAACCCAAGAAAGCGAACAAAGCAATTTACTAGAAAACTTAAATTATAATACGTTGATATCTTCCCAACAAAAAGATAAATATCACAACCATGCATTAAATACAAAATTGAAGTTTCATAAAGATTCCTTGAGAAGGCTCACGATTAAAAACAATGTTCAATTCAGTAAAGGGAGCAATCAAGCAAATAAAAACATTTCGAACATCCAACAAAATAAAATCAATGACATTCAGGACATCAATAATTTTTCGAAATCATTGACTTGGAAAATAAATTCCGATTTATTATTCCAACAAAAATTAAAAAAGAACCGAGTTTTGAACTTAAATTCAAATTTGAATTATTCCAACAACGCTGCCGATAGCGAAAATTCATCCCAGATTTCTTATTTGGATGAAGGAGGAAACACAATCAACGAATATCAACAATTCAGAATAACAGAAAAAAATCAGCCACAGATACAATTTTCACAAAGCGGCACATATATACATCCTATTGGAAAATATATCAAATGGATCAATCAATATAAATTCTCCAACCACACCTACAAAGAAAACAACGATTCGGTAGAAGAAATTAATTCGGAATGGATTGAAAACAAAGATCTGAGTTTAGACAATCAATTAAAACACGTATTCCACAATACATCAAGCCGAATGGAATATATTAGGAAGAACTACAGTTTTGGCTTAGGTATTGATTTCCAAAATTCTTTCATTCATTTCCAAAACAATAATCAATTATCCCAAAAAAACAAATACAACTATTGGTTGCCTTCGGCAAACATCCGTTGGAATATCAACAAAGCCAATAATATTTATTTCACCTATAATACCCAATTATCGATTCCTAATATTTCTCAACTCAATCCCATCATAAACAATACCAACCCTACATTTATTGTAAGGGGCAATACAGATTTACAACCTCAATATGAGCACAATTTTAATTTTAATTATTTTTTGTTCCAACAATTTTCATTTAATTCCTTCAGTTTGAACGCCAATGCCAAAATCATCAACAATACCATTATCCAACAACAAAACATTGATGAAAATTTCGTACAACATTTAGAAAAGATTAATTCTAAAAAGAGTGTCCAATATAATTTTTCCGCATCCTACGGCACACCGATTTCTTTCATTCATTCCCGACTTAATCTCAAGTACACATCACTGATCAATTATCGTCCGAACCTTATCAATGACAATTATTTCACCAATAGATATTCCATGCAAACCCTTGTTGCATCCATCAGCAATAAAAGAAAAAAGAAAATCGATATTTCCTTCAAATATCAATTTGATTACAATAGAAATAAAAACATGGAGACTCTGGTTCGCACCACCCCTTTCTTACAACATCGCACTACCTTAAAAACCAATTACACATTCAAGAAAGGGTTCCGATTGGGCAATTCATTAACTTACAATTTATTCACGAATCAATCAGAAACAAAAAACAATACATTTCTTCTTTGGAATATTTTTATCGAAAAAACAATATTCAAAAATAAGAGAGGTTTAATCCGATTATCCGTTTCTGATATTTTAAATCAGAACAAAGGCATTTTTAGAGAGTCTAATAATTATTATTCCATAGAACAACAATCCAATACTTTACGAAGATATGCCATGCTCTCTTTTTCATACAATTTAGCCTTTTTCGGAAAATAGAAGAATTCCAGAACCCGTTATTTTTTCTTATCATTGTTTCATGTTTCACAAAATAAAAACCATAAGCTTTTTCTTACTGCTTATTTTGATCCTTTCCGCTTGTAAAAAAGAAAGGATCAATTTGGTTTGGGAAGATATTCCGATTCCAACAGAAAACTTTTTAACCGACATCCATTTCATCAACCATAACGAAGGGTACATTTCTGCTGGACGGGATTGGGAACAAGGAGAAATTCTTTCCACTATCGACGGAGGGATTACCTGGCAAAACGATTCCATCCATGAATTCATTATTTCCGGTTTGGACGCCGACGAAAACAGCACCGTCCATTTCACCGGTTTCGTTGGAACATATGGAAATAAAAATAATAATGAATGGTCTTTATATACCCTATCTACCTATCGCCCTTATGATGATATTTCTGTAAATACCCGAGATGAAATTTTCTTGGTTTCTGGAGAAGCATTCAACATCGGAAGCATCGCAAAAGTAGACGGCGATGGGAATTTGCTATCTTTTCAGGATTTTGATCATGATTTCGAAGCTATCGACCATGCCACACCACAAAAAATCACGGCTTGTGGTTATGGGCAAATCATACATTCCAGCGATGCCGGAGCCAACTGGGAAGCCCTTCCTTATACGGGTGACTATTTCAAAGACATCCATTTTCCGTCAGAAGACGTAGGCTATATCTGTGGATTTAGTGGAAGTATTCTAAAAACAAAAGACGGCGGATCTACTTGGTCGTTCCTTCGAGATGGGGATAAATTATTAGTCAAAGACAAACGCTTCAACGCCCTTCATTTTTTGGATGAAGATCAAGGATTCCTTGTCGGTAACAACGGACTTTGTTGGAGAACACAGGACGGTGGCTCTCATTGGCAAGTCGTAAAAAATCTACCCGATCACGATTATGTAGGCGTATTCATGCTAGAAACCCACGCCTTTCTCATCGCTAATCAAGGGAAACTCCTTCGGGTCGAGTATTAGTGTTGAAATGAAGAAATAGGTCAGAATCACACGAATATCAAAAATCATTATTACATTTACGATGATTGACCCAACAGCACATCCAAGAAAATGGCTTGTCGGGTATATCCTAAGGTAATAAATTACAAAACATGGATTTCTTTGTAGATATATTGAGAGGACTTCTGGGCATGGCTGCCATGATTGGCATCGCTTTCCTTTTGAGTTCTAATAAAAAACACATCAATTGGACATTGGTCGCCAAAGGTTTAGCCCTTCAAATCGTCTTGGCATTCCTGATGTTGAAAGTCCCTTTTGTTAGAGCCGTGTTCCAATATATCGCCGATGCCTTCGTAACTCTTCTTAGTTTTACGGATGAAGGTGTCAAATTCGTCTTCAGTGACATGTGGTACACCCAACCCCAATTCGAACCCGTCAATATACCCGATCCGGTTACTGGCGAAATGGTTTCGTCTAACCACATCACAACGATGGACCCGGCAACCGGAAACATGGTTCCTATGGAAAAATTCCAAATCCCATTCATGTTTGCTTTTCGAGTGTTGCCTACGGTTATTTTCTTCTCGGCATTTTCAGCGATGTTATATTACTTGGGCATCCTACAAAAAATCATTTATGCTTTTGCTTGGGTCATGAGCAAGGTCATGAAATTATCCGGAGCCGAAAGCATCGCCGCAGCGGCCAATGTTTTCATTGGACAAACAGAGGCACCTTTGGTTATCAAACCTTATTTGGATAAGATGACCAAGTCCGAAATCATGTGCTTGATGACGGGCGGAATGGCCACCATTGCCGGAGGTGTCTTTGCCCTATTCGTCATTTTCTTGGGAGACGAATTCGCTATCCACTTCCTCATTGCTTCCATTGTTTCTGCTCCGGCGGCCATCGTCGCAGCAAAAATCATGTATCCGGAAGTCAATGAAGATGATATCAATACAGATTTGAATGTGCCTAAAGATAAAATCGGCGTGAATTTATTGGATGCCATTTCTAGGGGAACAACTGACGGCATCAAACTCGCTGTGAATGTAGGAGCCATGTTGGTGGTATTCATTGCCTTGGTCGCTTTTGCCAATTATATTTTGATGCGTTTTGGTGGCATTACCGGATTGAATGGATTAATTGCCGGAGCCACCGATGGAAATTATGCGAATCTATCGTTAGAATATTTATTGGGTATGCTCTTTTCGCCCATCGCTTGGCTCTTGGGTGTTCCTTTCGAAGACATTACGTTGGTCGGACAATTACTAGGAAAGAAAACAGTGGTAAATGAAGTCGTAGCCTATGTGGATTTAGGAGGTTTCATGAATAATGATACCGTTAATCTTCATCCTAAATCGGTTTTGATTGCTACTTATGCCTTGTGCGGTTTCGCGAATTTTTCTTCTATTGGTATCCAGATTGGAGGTATTGGAGCCATTGCTCCGGAACAGCGGGGAACCTTAGCCCAATTCGGACTCAAAGCCATGATTGGAGGAACCATCGCCTGTTTCCTTACTGCCGCTATTGCGGGTATGTTTTATCAGATATAACGTTGGAATTCCAGTCCATTGTTTGATAGTCATTCAACCTTAGAATAATTTCTATAGATGAACTTGTTTAAAAATGATTTAATAATCTATTTGCAAACCATTGATTCCTAAATACTTCAGCTATTTTTCGTCCCGTAGCTACGGCTACGAAACTCAAAATGAGCTTCGTCTTAGAAATCAAGCATTTACAACTCGTTTTATCAACCACTTTTTAAACAAGTTCGATGCTTTGAAGTATAAAGGCAAAAGAAAATAACCTTATCAAGAAAGATTCCGAAAATACTTTTTTCGCTTAATAAAATACTGCCAAATAATACTTTTAGGATAAACCCCCTTTTTATCCATTTTACCAATACTGATTTTTTCTATCGCTTCGAGTTCATCATAACTCTTGTTGCGATATTCTTTGGTGTTGGCAAAAAATTCCCAATGAGCATTTACAATGGCTTTCACATGAGACATTTTACCCTGCAACATAAATCGCATACCTGCAACACCATCTAAAATTAATCGAAGGGGAATGAGCCAAAACAATTTGCCTCGCCTTTCATTTTTATAGATAGTAATGAGGCTGTTCCTAAAATTCAGATATGTTTTATAAGGGTTCGTAGCCGCCAGGGTTCCTCCCCCTACATGATACACCACCGATTTCGGTTTCACCATGATTTTATAACCCGCTCTTTTCATTCGCCAACACAAATCGATTTCCTCCATATGGGCAAAATATCCACCATCAAAACCACCTAAAGATTTGAACAATTCAGATCGGACAAACAGTGCTGCCCCACTCGCCCAAAACACTTCTTCGCTAGTATCATATTGCCCTTTGTCTTGTTCTAAGGTTTCGAATATTCGTCCTCTACAAAAAGGGTATCCCCATTTATCGATCCATCCACCCGAACCACCCGCATATTCGAAATATTCCCGTTGGTTATGCGTTAAGATTTTAGGTTGGCATGCACCTACCGTTCTATCCCGTTCCATTAATTCGATGATGGGTTCGATCCAACCTTTTTCGGGTTCTACATCAGAATTCAAGAGAACAAAATAATCGGCATGCACTTTTTTCAAGGCCTCATTATAGCCTTTCGCAAAACCATGATTCTCCTTGAATTGGATTAATTTGACATCTGGAAAACTATTCTCTATAAATGTAGAGGAGCCATCTATCGAAGCATTATCTGCTACATAAACATCCAGATTTTCATAAGAACTGTTCATCACAAAAGGTAAGAATTCCTTCAAATAATCCCGACCATTATAATTGAGGATAACAACCGCTACCTTAGGATTTTTATTTTTGCCTTCTCCCCTAGCCTCCTCAGCATTCGAAGTCTGACCCAAAACAGCCAAAGCATTCGCCTTATCTTGGATCAATTGTTTTTTCAAGGCTTCCAAGCCCGGAAACTTTTCATCATCCCGGATCCTCCTTACAAATTCCACTTTAAGGGATTCGCCATAAATATCTTTATCAAAATCGAAGATATTGACCTCGCAGACATAATTGCTATGATTTTCTAAAGTAGGTCTCCGCCCTAGGTAAAGCATGCCATCATACCGATGTTCATTATGATGAACATACACCGCATAAATTCCATCAGCGGGGATGAGCTTATGGATATTTTTTACTTTTAAATTGGCTGTTGGAAACCCGATGCCTTTCCCTATTGCTTGTCCTCTTACCACTCCCCCTGTCAAAGAGAAAAAATGATTGAGCAATTCTGTTGCCACTACAATTTCTCCTTGGGCAAGGGCTTTCCTAACTTTAGTCGAACTCACCGCAATGTTCTCTACTTCCTGCTTGGAAATTTCTTCGACCTGATACCCCAATTCCTCTTGATATTGTTTCAGCATTTCAATATTCCCTACCCTATTCTTTCCGAACTTATGGTCATAGCCGATCACAATTCGAGCGGGTTTGAAATGTTTCACCAAAAAGTTCTTGATGTATTCTTCCGGCGATTGTTGGGAAAACTCAAGGGTGAAGGGTACAAACACCAAATGATCGATGCCATACCGATTTACCAAATCTACCTTTTCAGGAACAGTAGATAATAATCTAAGACTTTTATCATTCGGGTTTATCACCAATCGTGGATGCGGATGGAAGGTAATCAGAACACTCTCTCCCTCCACTTCCTTTGCCAATTGTTTCAGCCGCTTCAAAATTTTCTGATGACCGGTATGCACACCATCGAAAGAGCCAATGGTAATCACGGCATTCTTGAACTCATCTAATTTGGATAAATCGGTGTAAACTTTCATGGCAATTATAGGGACGCTCACAATTATAATACCTCCCCTTCAGTCTTCTCAATTATTTTAAAATGTGAAAATATACAATTCCTAGCTACCTTTGCAATTCTATTCGCAAATACGAACCATGATTGAGGAAAAAAAAATAGTAGAAGCCCTTTGTAAGGTCAATGATCCACAAACCGGACAGGATATTATCAGCCGAAATTGGATAAAAGATTTGAAAATCGAGGGAGAACAAGTCAATATGACTTTAATGTTGCCTAGTTTGAATTTCCCAGGCAAATCCGATTTGAATTTTGCCATTATGGGTGAAATCCAAAAAATTTATCCTCAAGCGATGGTGAATGTCCATATTGCTGCGGGTAACCCCCAAGCAACTCAAAGCCAAAACACCCTACCCCATGTCAAGAACATTATTGCCGTAGCTTCTGGAAAAGGAGGCGTAGGAAAATCTACGGTTGCGGTTAACCTCGCCTTAGGGTTAAAGGAACTAGGAGCCAAAGTCGGTTTAATCGATGCGGATTTGTATGGTCCTTCCATTCCGACCATGTTGGGTTTGCAAGGACAACGTCCTAAAGTAACGCCGGTTTATGGAAAACCTCGACTTACGCCCATTCACGCACACGGATTGGAAGTGATGTCGATTGGTTTTATTATTGAACCTGAACAGGCTGTTGTCTTAAGAGGACCGAGATTAGGAGGTATCATTCGACAATTCATACAAGAAACCGTTTGGCCGGAATTGGATTATATCGTCATTGATTTGCCTCCCGGCACAGGTGATATACAACTTACTTTGGTTCAGACCGTGCCCATTACCGGAGCTGTTGTTGTTACAACTCCCCAAGAAGTAGCCGTAGTTGATGCCGTAAAGGCCATGAATATGTTCTTGCTCCCGAATGTGAATGTACCGATATTGGGCGTGGTCGAAAATATGGCTTGGTTCACACCGAAAGAATTGCCTGACAATAAATATTATTTATTCGGACAAGGTGGAGGAAAAAAATTGGTAAAAATGAGTGGCTCGATGCTTCTTGGACAAATACCCATTGTACAAGGAATCAGAGAAGCGGGGGACGAAGGTTCTCCTGCCATATTAAAGGAGGAGGAACCCATCATCAAAAATGCTTTAATGGATATGGCTAAAAATGTAGCTCGACAAGTGGCGGTCAGAAATGAGATGTTACCGCCGACGAAGATTGTGGGGATGAAGAAAGGCATCTAAATTGCGAATAAATCGGCGGCAACGTCAATTTAGATAGCCAATATCCATAGAATTCTTCTAAACGCCATTATTCTATGGTTTGTCCAACTATTTGGCTATGGTCTCTAGTTGCAACGCAGCTTGAATGAATTATCCAAAAATCCATCTGACATTGTATTTTACACCTAGACTGAAGGTACGGGCTTGGCTTTTCCCAAAACCAGGCCGGATAAAAATCTCTATTGAATTGCCATCTACATCTGCCCCTCCTACCACCAATTGGCATGACAACTCAATGAGATAAGTCATAAAAAAAGGATTCTCGATGTTCTTGAACTCGTGGGTTTTCGCATATATCTCGGATTTTGTCCATTGAACTCCCCCGCCTATTCCAATTTTTGTTGCCCCATCATTGCCCCCTTGGTTGAAAGGGCCATAATTGAATTTCAAAATAGTGGGGAAAGAAACCGCTCCCATGCCTTTGTATTTCCTTACATCTAGGGTGAAGGGAGAAAAATCAATTTTACTTTCTATAGAAACCGTAAACACCTCCCAATCTCCAAACCAAATTTTAGGCCCGAAAGAAGGAAGACTTATAATTTGCCCGGAACTTCTGTGTCCCTTCCCCACCAGAATGCTCCGAGGTTTTTTATTCCATTGGTAAGCACTTACTTCGCCTTCGAAACCAATGGCCACTTGTGCATCAGTTCTGGTAGTAGCAAGCAACATCCAGAAGAAGATGAGTCCATAAACTATTTTTATCGATATTTTCATTCATTCTAAGATATGATAAGATCAATTACTTTTTAAACAACTTCATGTAAAAAGAACAGAACATTCCTTATTTTTGTAGTATAGTTATAACGAAGGATTTTAATTATGGAAACGGAACAGAAAAAAGAACTCATCCAAAATATCGAAACGGCATTGGATACCATCCGCCCACATTTGAAATTGGATGGCGGAAATATTGAGGTGGTTGATGTAACTGATGAAATGATTGTACAGATCAAATGGTTGGGAAATTGTTCTGCTTGCTCCATGTCTTCCATGACCATGAGAACCGGCATCGAAGAAACACTCAAAGCCAAAGTACCAGAAGTGAAAGGCGTAGAAGCCTTGAATGGTGTAGGCGTTTAA
>JAHDDR010000114.1 GCA_020629255.1 Saprospiraceae bacterium
CCTTTCACCAATTCGGTATATGGATCAACGTCTTGTACAAGTGTAGATTCTTGTTTTGGGCTTGTCGTTGTTTTTTTTGTTCCTTTACAGGACATCATAAATAAGATTCCTAAAAGGAAAATTAAAATCGACAAATTTTTCATCATTAATAATTTAGCAGAAATTATTTCAAAGCAGGTAATATTTTACCCGTCACTTCTCCAAAACCAATCCGTACTCCATTTTTAGTTCCAAAACCACGCATTACTACGGTATCATGATCTTGGATGAATTTTCGTTGGGTACCGTCGGGCATATCTACGGGCATAGAGCCTTTCCAAGAAATTTCAAGCATGGAACCGAAGCTTCCTCTCTTCGGACCGGAAATCGTTCCAGAGGCACACATATCGCCTACGTTTACATTGCAACCATTTACCGTATGATGGACTAATTGTTGACACATATTCCAGTACATGTACTTGAAGTTGGTTTCACAAACTGTTTTACCTTCCCCATTTTCGGGAATGACGTCAACAAAAAGAGAAATATTGTAATTTCTTTTTTTGGTGTTTTTCAAATAAGGTAATGGTTTGGGATCTTCTTGTTTTGGCGATGTCGTTCTAAAGGGTTCGAGTGCTTCTAGGGTAACAATCCAAGGCGAGATAGAAGAACCGAAATTCTTACCTAAAAAAGGTCCTAGTGGAACATACTCCCATTTTTGAATATCACGAGCCGACCAATCGTTAAATAATGTCAAACCAAAAATATGATCTTCGGCATTATCCATATTTATGGTTTCTCCCAATTCTGTTTTCTTGCCTACAACGAAAGCCACTTCCATTTCAAAATCCAATAATTTACAAGGACCGTAAACGGGTTGTTTTGAATCGGCGGGTATTTGTTGGCCCTTGGGTCTTCGAATAGGCGTTCCTGACACAACAATGGATGAAGCTCTACCATGATAACCTACAGGCAAGTGCAACCAATTCGGTAAAAGTGCATTTTCAGGATCACGGAACATTTTCCCTACATTCGTTGCATGATCCCGGCTCGAATAAAAATCAGTATAATCTCCTACCTTCACTGGCATGGTTAATTCGACTTTGCTTACATCGTTCAATATCGCTTTTCTATCCGAATCATTGTTTTTTAACTTCCGACTTCTTTTCTTAAATACATCAGAAATTTTTTCCCGGACTTTATTCGTTTTCTTTTTTCCTAAAGAAATGAAATCATTTAGAAATTCATTTTTCAAAACAGAATTAGGAATATCCAAACCGGATAAATATCCTCTTTTGTTCAATTCGAAAATATCAATGACTTGGTCCCCTATTATTGTAGAAACCCGATGCCCTTTTCCTTTTTTCATGATTCCAAAAGGAATATTTTGAATGGGAAAATCAGAATCTTCATTTACAGGAATCCATGATTGGAGTACTGGATCGTTTGCCTTGCTCATCTTTTCATTTTTAGTTATGCTGCAAATGTAATCAATGAAAATGACCTCTAACGAAAAAAGCCCTTGTTTTTAAACAAGAGCTTCCATATTATTTGAATCTGATTATCATTCTAAACCAATTTTTCCATATCCCGAATCAATAATCTTTTCCGATTAAATGTGATGACATTATCATTTCTCAATTCATTCAAAACTGTTGTAACGGTCTGTCTGGATGTGGCGGTCATATTGGCTATTTCTTGGTGGGTCAAGAAATTCCTTACTAACATTTCATAGCCCACTCTTTGTCCTTTTTCTCTTGCCAATTCTTTCAGATACTCTACAATTCTAGTTCTTGAATCCTTAAAGACCAAAGATTCCAACCTCTTTTCCATTTTCATGACTCTCCCCCCCATTACCTTCATCATAAACCAAGTCAAGCCATTGTAATCCCGTAACAGATTTTTCATCTGTTCTGCTTTCACAAAACAAGTTTCAGTATCCTCCATAGCCAGAGCAAAATCCCTTCTTTTATCTTCACCTATCAATGATAATTCTCCAAAAACTTCTCCTGGTGCCAGAATTGCCTTTGTGATTTCCTTGCCTGCATCCGAATAGGTACCAATCTTTACCCGTCCTTTTGTAATGAAAAAAATAGTATCCGAATATTCGTCAGGCAGATAAATATATTCACCCGCTTTATAATCCTTAGGTTCATGCCCTTGCCTAAAATCCCCCAATTTATTGGGGCAAAATATACCCGTCACATCAATATTTTCTAAATACCAATAGGACTGTTCTTTCATAATATCTATAATTTACCTTTCATAAATAACAACAAAACATAAGTATTTTGTTTAGTAATTGAGGTATTAATTTAGTCTGACGAAAGACCTTTTCTATATTTGTAGCATGCAGAAAAGAAGATGGAACGAAATAAAAGACTTATTGGATGAAGCTTACTACAGGCATAACCAAAGAAATTTCATCCAGAATGATCCCATACAAATTCCACATTCCTATTCAAAACTACAAGATATAGAAATTACTGCATTTTGGACTTCCATGCTGGCTTGGGGGCAAAGAAAAACAATTATCAACAAATCGAGGGATTTATTTGAATTGATGGATCATTCACCCTATGATTTCATATTAAACCATCATGAAAAGGATCTCAAGCCGTTCGAAAACTTCAAGCATCGGACATTCCAGCCTACTGATTGTTTGTATTTCATCGAATTTTTCAAATCATATTATAGTGAGAACGATAGTTTGGAAGATGCATTTTTCAGATTTTATAAAAAAGGAGATGACTCTACCAAAAATATGCTGACAGGTTTTCATGAATTATTTTTTTCCTTGGAATTTGCCCCCAAAAGAACCCAAAAACATATCGCAACTCCAGCTAGAAATTCTGCTTGTAAAAGATTATCCATGTTTTTAAGATGGATGGTGAGGAACGATCAACAGGGCGTTGACTTTGGGCTTTGGAAAAAAATACCCACCTCCATTCTTCTCTTGCCTCTTGATGTTCATGTAAGAAGAGTATCTACAAAATTGGGATTATTAGAACGGAAACAAAACGACTTTAAAGCCACATTAGAACTCACTAAAAACATGAGGCAATTCGACCCAAATGATCCTGTAAAATATGATTTTGCATTATTTGGATTAGGACTGGGTGGTTTCGCCGATTAATTTCAAGATAAAGTGTTACTTACTCGCCTTTTTAAAGTCTTAAAAATAGTTGAAGAACACACATCCTTTCAAACATCACTAGAACTAGAATTACCGAAAACCAAAAGGTAGAACATACTTACATTATTCACCAAATTAATTTTCATTTCAGAATGAGAAAATCATCTTTATTTTGGCTATTGCTCCTAATAGCCTGGATTATCCTAGGAGTATTTTTATGCAAAAAGTATTTATGTGGTGCAAGTGCGACCACACCCATCGGGGCTGTTGATGAGAAAAAAGTAGAAAAACCAGCATCAACTTTAGCTGCTCTAGGAGCTTGGGCATTTTCGGATGGAAGCCTCAAGCATAAAGGAAATGATCATATCCGATTTGACCGATCCGGATTTACACATCTCACTCCATTAGCCGAAATCACATCGAACGGTCTACAAAATACTGCCAATTATCTAAAAGATAATTCTAATCGTTCTCTTTTAATAACAGGCTACTACCACAAGGAGGAAAAGAACACTAGCATCCAACCCAATTTGGGATTAGCCAGAGCCAATGACATCAAAAATAAATTGGTTTCTTTGGGAGCGCCATCTAAGCAATTGTCTCTTGCTGGCAAATTACTTCCTGCTAATTGGTTTGACGGAGATATCCTGAGAAAAGGTATTGATTTTAATTTCTCAGAATTTACTGCCAGTAATGATCGCCTTGATGAAATCAAGGGAAGATTATTGGGAAAACCGCTGACCTTGTACTTCGGAACAAATGAAGATAATATTAATCTGAGTTCCCAACAACGAACAGATTTCGCTGACCTTATTTATTATTTGGATAATGTCGACAAAGCCCAGTTACACATTGGGGGTCATACTGACAATAAAGGAAAGAAAAGCTACAATTACAAGTTGTCTCAGGAAAGAGCGGAATTTGTGAAAGGCTATCTCCAAAAAAATGGAGGCATTTCTATTAACAGAATGCAGGTAAAAGGCTTTGGTCCAGATAAACCCGTTGATTCCAATTCGACGGATGAAGGGCGGGCGAATAACCGCAGGGTTGAAGTCGTTCTGAAATAATTCCATCACAACTATTTTTCATTCATTAAAAAATAAAATTATACTATCATGTGTATATGGTTGCCCTTATTATTTATGTTAGGATCAGCCTTGTTGGGCTATTTATTAGCACGTTCTTGCTGGAAAGGCCTCATTGGTGATCTGACAACAGAAATCAAAACCCGTAAAAACGAATACAACGCCTTAAGTTCCGAATACGACAATTTCAAACTATCCTATAATTCTTTAAATACCAATCATAATAATCTGGTCAAAGAGAAAGATGAATTGAGTGCTTCCATTAGTGGGATGAGAGGGAAATATGATCAGGAAAAATTGGTATTGAGTAAGAATTACGAATCCAAATATGATGTTCTTCAGAATGATTATGATATCTATCGTAAAAATTGGGAATTGAAATGGACTGATTTCGAAAATGAAAAGAATGCCAGAATCAGTGCTCTGGAAACCCAACTCGCTGCCAAACCCAAGGAAATCGAAATCATCAAAGAAGTCGAAAAAGAGGTGCTGAAGGAGGTTCCTGTAGAAGTGATTAAGGAGGTGGAAGTTATCAAGAATGTTCCAGTGGAAGTCATAAAAGAAGTGGAGGTCATTAAAGAGGTACCTGTGGAAGTGATCAAGGAAATAGAAAAAGAGGTCTTGAAAGAAATACCGGTAGAAATTGTAAAAGAGGTTGAAGTCATTAAGGAGGTTCCGGTTGAAGTGATTAAGGAAGTGGAAGTCATTAAAGAGGTTGTAAAAGAAATTGAAGTGATTAAGGAAGTGCCGGTTGAAATCATCAAGGAGGTGGAAGTGGTGAAATCTTTGGATTTGGAAATGCTGCAACAAATGATGGAAGGCATGGAAACCATTGAAGTCTCTAGAACTGTTACGGGAGTATCCGAAAAACGTATTGTTTATGGTGCCGACAACAAAGATGATTTGAAGAAAATCGAAGGCATCGGCCCTAAAATCGAAGGATTATTAAATGATGCAGATATCTGGACCTGGAGACAATTATCCGAAACCGATGTCGCGGTCATTAAAAAGATTCTTACAGATGCTGGCCCTAGATATCAGATGCATGACCCGGGTTCTTGGCCCAGACAAGCCAAATTGGCGGCAGATGGCGAATGGGATGCTCTTGAAAAACTTCAGGATGAATTGGATGGAGGTAGATAATCTCTAATCGAACATCTAACAAGGCGAAATCTAGTGGTGATTTCGCCTTGTATTTCAAATCATTTTTTAATTCAATCTATAAAAAGATATCATGAACGATAAAGCAATAAGCAAGAAAAAACTCATCGAAAAAATAGCTAAGAAAGCTGACATTTCTCTAGAAAAAGCACTAAAAGCCTATGAATGTGTTTTGAAGGAATCCCCTTCGTTTAGAAAAGAAGGAATGCACACCGTAGAAATGGTAAAAG
Organism: Saprospiraceae bacterium; assembly: GCA_020629255.1. Taxonomy (GTDB): domain Bacteria; phylum Bacteroidota; class Bacteroidia; order Chitinophagales; family Saprospiraceae; genus JAHDCE01. The sequence continues at coordinate 5,592 of JAHDDR010000114.1, forward strand.
AAAAAACCGTAACTGTTTTAGGAGAACCACAAATCCAAAAAGTCCAAACGACCAGCCAAGTACCGGTTCGCTCCATTGTGAATAGAGAAACGGTGAAACCAGTAGAACTAAGCAAGGAAAAAATAGTGGAAGTAGTAAAAACGGTAGAAGTGATTAAACCAGTGGAAGTGGTAAAAGAAGTTCTGGTGGAAGTCATTAAGGAAGTAGAGGTTATCAAAGAAGTAAAAGTGGAAGTAGAAGTACCCGTTGAAGTGATTAAGGAAATAGAAGTGGTGAAAGAAGTACAGGTAACAAAAGAAATTCCCTTCCAAATCATCAAGGAGGTGGTGAAAGAAGTGGAAGTGATTAAAGAAGTGCCGGTGGAAGTGATTAAAGAAATTACTTTGGTGAATGAAGTGGTAAAAGAAGTCGAAGTTATTAAAGAAGTAGAAATCATCAAAGAAGTACCGGTGGAGATTATCAAAGAAGTGGAGGTTGTAAAATCCATTGATTTCGATACTTTGAAAAAAATGATGTCGACCATGAAAACCGTTCAGGTCTCCAAACAGGTGGTGGGTGAAACCAGAACCAGCGGAGAAGCCAAGGTTGTGGAACGTAGAGAATTGGAACCTACTTCTAAAATCGTAAGTAAAAGCACGGCTAAAGTTGCGGCCTCCGGAAAGAAAGATAATTTGAAAAAGATTGAGGGCATCGGACCAAAAATCGAACAATTATTGAATGATGCCGGCATCCATACCTTTAAAAAATTATCCAAAACCGAAGTGAAGGACATCAAAAGGATTTTGGATAAAGCGGGCTCCCGTTTTCAAATGCATGACCCGGGAACTTGGCCGAAACAATCCAAGATGGCTCATCAGGGAGAATGGGAAAAATTGAAAAAATGGCAAGACGAACTTGACGGAGGAAAATAAACACATCACCCAGTGATTCATAATTCCAATATTATTCTTTTTATATTGCATCCTTTCTTGAAAGGGTGCAATTTTTTTATGATTCTCATTTTTTTTATTAATTTAATTTTCCATTTAAAATCTTCCCCTAACAACGATATCAAAACATACACAATCCATGAAAAAGAAGAAGAGTATTAAGAAATCGAAACTCCTTAAGAAATTAAGGAAAAAAGTCGGGCTAAATAAAGAGCAAGCGAAAGCAGCTTATGAAATCATTCTAAGGGAAAGTCGGGCGTTCCGGAAAAAGAAAATGGAAAGCCATGAATTGATAAAAGAAAAAGCGGTTGCCATAAAAGGAGATACCCAAATCCAAGAAGTTTCCTTAAAAAGTGAAGTACCTGTTGAAGTCGTAAAAGAAGTCGTGGTCGTAAAAGAGGTGGAAGTTGTGAAAGAAGTCCCCGTAGAAATAGAAAAAATCGTAGAGGTCATCAAGGAAGTGGAGGTCATCAAAGAAGTACCCGTCGAAGTAGAAAAAGAAATCATTGTAGAAGTGGAAGTCATTAAGGAGGTTCCTGTGGAAGTCATCAAGGAAGTTACTTTGATTAAAGAAGTGGAAGTGGTGAAGGAAATAGAAGTGATTAAGGAAGTCCCCGTTGAGATCATCAAGGAAGTGGAAGTCGTCAAATCCATAGATATGGATGCCTTCAAAAAACAATTGATGAACATGGGAACCATAGAGGTTTCTAAAAATATCGTAGGTGAAACCAGAAATGAACTGGAAGCCAAAATCGTAGAACGAAGGGAGGTTCCTCAAGAGAAAACAGTACTCAAAACTTCAAAATCCGAAAAAGACGATTTGAAAAAAATCGAAGGCATCGGACCAAAAATAGAAGAATTACTCAATAAGGATGGCATTCTGACCTTCGAACAATTATCCAAAACGAAAGTCAAAACCCTGTCTTCCATTCTGGAAAATGGAGGCTCCCGTTTTAAGATGCACGACCCCGGTTCTTGGCCACTCCAAGCTAAAATGGCATATAAAGAAGATTGGGAAAATTTGAAAAAATGGCAAGACGAAGCCGTTGGAGGGAAAATGAAGAAAAAGTAAAAAGTAATAAATCCTATCAGAGCCGTATCCGGAAATCCGGATACGGCTCTGTTCTTATATCACAAATTGATCGAACTACAAATGTGATAAATCTTTAATAAATCCCTATATTGGTTCGCTTTTTTAAATAAGCCAAATCAATATCATGAAATATATCATTACTATTGTCCTCATTTTTTCTTTTTTCCTGAGTCAAGGACAAAACAAACACCATTCCATTCACCAAGAACATAACGACCGTTATAAACACCTCGATTTCAAAACCGATAAAGAATGGGATGACTACCATCAATACACCCCTAAAAAAGTCGAACATAAAAACTTGAATTGCACGAACGAGCGAATCGTTTTCGGATGGCATCCCTACTGGGTCGGAAGTGCCCACCTGAATTATGATTGGGATTTAATGACCGATTTCTCCTTCTTTTCCTACGAAGTGGACGCCGCCACCGGGCAAGCCAACAGCACCCACGGATGGGCGACTGCAGAATCTGTCGACATGGCGCTCGCCAATGGCGTAAGAGTCAACTTATGTGTCACCCTCTTTTCCGATCACACCATCTTTTTCGCTTCCGCCACCGCCAAGCAAACCTTGATCACAAACCTAATCAACATGGTGCAATCAAGAGGAGCACATGGCGTAAATATTGATTTCGAAGGTGTACCCATTGCCGAAAAAAATAATTATACCAATTGGCTCATCGATCTATCCACACAAATGAAAGCCGTTGATCCCAATTATCAAATCAGCATAGCTACTTATGCCGTCGATTGGAGTGGTTTGTTCGACGTGGTCGCCCTTAAAGATTACATCGATTTATTCTGCATCATGGGCTACGGATATTACTGGGCGGGTAGCACCTACGCCGGTCCTACCGATCCGCTATACACCTTCATGACTTCCTATAATTACAGCCTTTCTCGTACATTAACGTATTACTTGGATCAAGGCGTTCCCAAGGATCAACTCGTTTTGGGTCTACCCTATTACGGCCGCCAATGGCAGACAACGGCAAGTACCATTCCTACAACGACCACCGCTCACGATGGGGCAAAATTCTTCAATTCTGTGATGGATAATAGCAGTGGTAATTATTCCAATCGCCTTTGGGACAACAATTCATTCACTCCTTATTATTCCTTCATGTCGGGAGGCATCCAACGGCAATGTTTTATCATGGATGGTCCAAGTTTGGAGGATCGGTTGGACTTGATCAACCGGAGGGACATTGCGGGCATGGCAATTTGGGCATTGGGTTATGATGATGGTTACACCGATTTATGGGATGCCATCCGAAATAAATTAACCGATTGTAAAACAGTAGAATGCACAGGAACAATCTACGACATGGGCGGCCCCAATCGCAATTATTATAATGATGAAGATTACGAATACACCATTGCACCCGATGGCGCTCAAACAGTTACCCTAGATTTTTTGAGTTTTGATGTTGAACTCAATTATGATTATTTGTATTTGTATGATGGTGCTTCTTCTTCCGCCCCCCTGATAGGAACCTACACCGGTACCGACTCTCCGGGTACAGTCACGTCGACCGGCCCCACCCTGACCCTTAAATTTTATTCGGATGGTGCCACCGTAAATCCGGGTTGGGAAGCCAACTGGTCTTGTAGTTATGAATATGATTCTCCGACTTGTGAAATAGTCGGTGTACCAGAATGTACTTCCGATGATTTCAGCATTAGTTTCAATGATACTCCTGGTACGAATGCGAATTTAGATCGGCAATTTATTCAGGTTTGCGATCATATAGATGGCGAATGGCGAACCAACGCCAACAACGGTTATGTAAATGATGATTTCAAATCCTTACACGCCGATTGGACGAGTTACGACGGTACTTGGAGTAGGACGACTAATTGGCATCTACTACAATCTGATGAAACGAAAAGCAATACCATTTTTTCTATGGCAATGAATCAAAATAATTCGGATGAATATTTATATCATTGGTCGTCGAGTATAGATGGTACAGGTACGAATAGAAGAGCCGGTTTACATTTTCTTTGCGACGATCCACAATTGCCCAATAGAGGAAATTCTTATTTCGTTTATTATCGAATTGATTCGGATAAATTGCAATTGTACGAAGTCAATAATGATACTTATACTTTAGTGAGTAATATCGATTATGTTTTCAATTTAAATCAGCGATACGATTTTAAAATTACCTTTAATACCCTTTCCGGAAAAATGGATGTTTTTATTGATGATGAATTCGTCACTTCTTGGACGGATGCCACGCCCCTTTCCGGAGGTGATTATATTTCTTTCCGTTCTGGCAATTGTATGTATGATGTTGATTTTATTCGGGTGTACCAAAGCAGAACGAACGTTAGGAACATAACAGTAGGCTACAACAACCCGACGAATGACATACAATCTATGGCTATCCTCGATCCTCAAAAAAACGGCTACATCCGATCCATGATTATTGATTCGGCTAATAAAATTTCCAATACCGCACATGCTCTTTTCCGAACCGATTATGTTTTCCCGTATTGCAACCCCATTATTTTTGACCCCAAACCTTTGGGAGAAATTTCCTCTGCCCCCATTAAATCGTTAAGGGAAAAAGAAGAAATGGAGCAAACCATCACGTTGGAAGTTTTCCCGAATCCTTCGAATGGCAGAATGAATATAATGATAAAAAATTCTTCCGAAAATGAAGGGAAAATCCAAATTATGGATGCGAGTGGGCGTTGGGTCTTACAAAAAAATATTCCTTTAATCCAAGGAGAAAATCGGATTTCAATAGAAGAATTCGAATTCTTTCCAAAAGGAATGTATCATTTACAATTCATAACAGAAAATCAAATACTCAGTCAGAAACTTATCAAGTTATGATGTCATTCAGCCCAATGTACTTATCTTGCTTTAAATTATTATACATTATATGAATGGCAAGTACATTGGGCTGAGTTTCTGGGAAAAAAAATCATTTTTTTCTGAGGTAGATTTTACCATTATCGGAAGCGGGATAGTAGGCATTAACGCCGCATTACATATAAAAGAAAAAAATCCTAATGCCCATGTCATTATTCTGGAAGCAGGAATGATTCCTTCGGGGGCAAGTACCCGCAACGCCGGGTTCGCTTGTTTCGGCAGCATCAGCGAATTATTAGATGATTTACAAAACAGCTCGGAAGATGAAGTTTTTTCCCTAGTAGAAAAAAGATGGAAAGGCTTAGAACGTCTTCAAAAAATGGTCGGGCAACGTTTAGAATATGATGAATGCGGAGGGTATGAACTATTCACTTCCAACGACAAAGAATTATATCAAAATTGTGAAGAAAAAATAGAACCCTTTAATTCGGCTCTTTCTACTATTATTGGAAAAAAAGAAGTCTATAAAAAAGCAGATCTCTGTATTTCAACATTTGGTTTTAACAAAATAGATCACATCATCGTCAATACAGCAGAAGGGCAAATCAATACTGGATCCATGATGGCAAGTCTCTTGGAATTAGCTCAACAAAAAGACATTAAAATTTACAATGGTGCTACCGTTGACCAAATCATAGAAGAAGAAAATCAGGTTACGATTCACCTCAAAGATGGTCGCAGGATATGTTCTAAAAAAGCCTTAGTGGCTACCAATGGTTTTGCTAAAAATATGTTTGATACCATAAATGTCACCCCTGCCAGAAATCAAGTTCTGATAACAAAAGAAATCCCTAACTTAAAAGTAAAGGGAACATTTCACTATGATGCCGGATATTATTACTTTCGTAATGTTAGGAATCGTATTTTATTCGGAGGGGGAAGAAACCTGAATCCTACCCAAGAAAACACTTCCGAATTTGGCACAACCAAAGACATCCAAACACAATTACAAAAAATGCTAAAAGAAATTATTTTACCCCAACAAACTTTTGAAATAGATATGTGGTGGAGTGGCATTTTAGGTGTAGGAGATGTCAAGGAACCCATCATCAAAAAAACATCCGAAAATATAGCCGTAGCCGTTCGAATGGGCGGCATGGGTGTAGCAATAGGTTCTTTGGTTGGTGTAGAAGGAGCCGATTTATTAATGGATTAATTTACTTTATCAAATCATAAAAAATGAAAACGGTCAAACGCATTTTTAAAATTATTTTCTTCATTCTTTTGATTCCGATTTTATATGTTGTCATTGCCATCATTCATGGAACTATGACGGATTTCGTACCCGAAGAAGAAATTGAATTAAAGGTTCAGCAAGCCAATAAAAAAGAATTTATTGCAGAGAGCGACTCCACTTTATCTTTTATTATTTGGAATGTCGGTTATGGTGGATTGGGAGAAGAATCCGATTTCTTTTATGATAATGGAGGCTTTCTGACATCCAAGGGAAAAATGGTTAGAGCCTCCAAAGAAAATGTAGAAAAAAATATACAAGGAGCTGTCGATTTCCTTAAAAACAATCCCGCCGATTTTTATTTATTGCAAGAAGTAGATTTTAATTCCAAACGGAGTTATCATATTAATCAATATGAAAAATATAATAAAATCCTTCCAAATTATACTTCTACATTTTCGGTTAATTATAGAGCCCCTAGAGTCCCTCTCCCTGTCTTCGAACCTTGGAATGTGATGGGAAAAATGGAAAGCGGCTTGGGAACCTACGCTGCGTATATGCCAAGCAAAGCTATTCGTTATCAATTACCCGGCGAATACCCTTGGCCCGATCGTATTTTCCACTTGGATCGCTGTGCTGCTTTTCATCATTATCCGATGGAAAATGGCAAGGAATTAATTGTTGTGAATATTCATAATTCTGCTTATGATAAAGGAGGTACTTTAAAAAAACAACAAATGGATTATTTGAAAAATAAATTCCAAAAAGAATATCAAGCCGGAAATTATTTGGTGATAGGTGGAGACTGGAACCAACGCCCTTCCAAAGCAATTGCTTCTGAATTTGGCGGAAATAAATTTGACGACCCCACCGGTTTGGTCGTTCCCAATACTTATTTTTCCGATTGGCAATGGGCATTCGATCCAGACATGCCGACCAACCGTGCCTTACAAAATCCATATAAAAAAGGAGAAAGCCGAATTAATTTAATTGACTTTTTCTTGGTGTCTCCGAATTTGAATATTACAGCAATAGAAGGAATAAATATGGATTTTAAATACTCGGATCATCAACCCGTAAAAATTGAAGTTTCATTTGCTACCCCTTCTGAAAAAGAAGTAGAAGACACGGATATGGATGCGGAAAAATAATTATATTTTTTTCTTAATTAATCTATTATTGTTCTTCTTATTTCCAATTCCGACATCTATGAATTGAATCTATTCTCTTATTTTTGTATATTCGGATTATCTGTGAAAACCTAAAATAAACCAACAAAGATGCCAGATCCGTATGATGATTTCCTTTTTGGAAATGATGAAAAGAAGAAAAAGAAATTCCTAGATGAAAATTCCGAACCCTTGGATTTTTCGAAACCGTATACCCCACCCGAAAACCAAAAGGAGCCTTTGGATGAAATTCTAGAACGCAATCGTCAATTTGAAAAAAAAGCCGAAACTTTTTCTAAAATCTTAAGTCAGGCAAAAGCCATCGATCATAAAGTGGATAGTGGAATTGCCCGCTTCTTTTTATCGAGTGATGATAAAAAAGCTCAAAATAGTATGAGGGGTGAAAAAGAATACCATTCCTACCTCACCCATACTTTTGTAAAGATAATTTCTACCATGCGGGAATTGGCAGAAATCCACCAAGCATCCGTTCAACAATTTAATGATGATATTGACAACGATTATTACTCTTTAGATAAAATCGATAAGGAAGTAGATCATGAAATTTCCTTGGCCATCGAACAAATCAATACCCAACGAAAAATTCTGGCTGAAGGCAGTAAGGATTTGGATATTTTCGAAAATGCTTTGGAGGAAACCGAACGCAGATTAAAAAAATATATTGATGCGGGAGGCAAGGACAATATTTCGCAATCGGAAGTATTACTGCTCATTTCCAAAAGGGAACAACTCACTTCGGGCAAACAACATCACTTTGATTATTCTTTCTTCAAACTGAACCTTCTGGATAAAGCTGCCACTAGCCTGGGCTGGTACATGAAAGAAACGACTTCACAATATTTGAACAAGCTAATCAAGGCATTGAATTAAAACGCAAACATGGATTTTATCCAAACCAATGATTGTTCATTTCTTCCAGAAATTTTGGATCTTGGATGGGATATTTATTTCCTAAAACAGCATCAATTCCACAAAATGGGCATAGAGCTGTTTTTTCTTCATCTTCGCCATTTCCAATCCATTCCGTTATTTCATTAAAAGAACATAATCTTTTACAATAAAAACAACCACAATATTTACTGTTTTCTAATTCATATACATGGTTAGTACTGGCTTTATGTGCCGCTTTAAGATATTTCGAATCATATTTCTTCATGTGCAAAAGTAAAATAGTTATATCACAACAAATGTAACGCTAACAATGCAACAATAGCAGGTAATGCCTGAACATAGAATATCTTTTTAGCAGCCGTCACTGCACCATAAATTCCGGCTACGATCACACATCCTAGAAAGAACGTTGCAACATGAATAGACCATTCCTCATTTGTGATAATCAGCGACCAGATTAATCCGGCTGCCAAAAAGCCATTATACAAACCTTGGTTAGCTGCCATCGCTTTGGTTTTTGGAAATAAATCTTTAGGAAAGGAGCGGAAAATCTTAGGACCTCTGGTTTCCCAAGCAAACATTTCGAACCAAAGAATATAAAGGTGGAAGAAAGCAATGATTCCAATCAAAATTTTAGGAATAATTTCCATTATATGAATGAATTATGAAACAGAAATGATAAAAAACAAAAACCACTTGCCAAAAGACAAGTGGTTTTTTCTTAGATGCAGGGGCTAGACTTGAACTAACGACCTTCGGGTTATGAGCCCGACGAGCTACCAACTGCTCCACCCTGCGGTGCAAAGATAATACTTTTTTGATTAGCAAATCATCTTTTTACCGCATTAATTGAATGTCCTTTTAAAAATATTCTATACACTACTGTAAATCAATTAATTGTATTGGAAAATAATTTACTTCCCAGCCTATTCCAAAGAAATCTTCCCGGAATAAATAGCATCCCCATTCGAACGGATTTCGAAGAAATAAATACCGCTGGTCAAATTTCCCCTTTCAAAAGTGAATTTTGATGTTTTTTGCTCACTGTCATGTACCATTCGCCCCAAGACATCATAGATCTTAAAATTGGTTTCATTTTCAAAATCTCCCAAATCGAAGGTCACCACATCCGAAAAGGGATTGGGATATACTCTTATATTCGACAACTCCTCTGGCACATCATCTATGGAAACAATATTGTTTTCAATATAATCTTCCCCTATGGTGTGGAAAGTGGTATTGGTGATAATCGGTGCATTGTAATCAAAATAGATACCTGCCGTGTTTTCGATAACGGTTCCAATCGGCAAATCCGGTTGTTGTGATATTTTGAATTTCACGAAACCATGGGAACCGGGTTCGTTGGAAACAGA
>JAHDDR010000115.1 GCA_020629255.1 Saprospiraceae bacterium
GGAGATGTGTTGGACATGAATATTTATAATTCGATTGTTGCTCATCAGGATGTTGCTTTTGATAAGAACATTGTGGTATTCAATAATAATATTTTGAATTTGAATTCGGAACATAGTTATTTCCAGGGAGCTTCTGTTCCAGGCACTACCAACATGAATTTATATTCTGCTGTGGATGGAGCCTTGTCCTTGAATTTTGATTATTCTCTTATGGATTGCTCCTTAGGGGTTGATGCAGGTAATGATGCTTTTGTATTGACGTCAACCGATGTGATAGGGAACCCAAGACAATTCGGATTCGTAGATATAGGTGCCTTCGAAAACCAAGCAGAATGTTCTCCTGCTAGAGAAGTAACTCCTTCAAAAGATGAGGAGGAAGTATTGGTAAAAGAAAAACCCTTAGAAATGATTATCCATAAGCTATATCCGAACCCTGTTGTCAATGAATTGAATGTGGAATTCGATTTGCCATCAGTTGGTTCTGTCAGTCTTTTGATAACGAACATACAAGGAAAAATAGTCCAATCCCTAAACCTAGAAAACCAAATGGGGCATCATCTGCAAAGAATGGATGTATCTCATCTAGCACCGGGGAATTATATTTTGATCCTTCAAAAGGAACAAGAAAGAGTAATGGAGAAATTCATCAAAATGTAATAATTTTTTAACTAAGGGATGAGGGATAAGTAACTGTCTGGTTTTAGGCTAGATTATTTTGTGATTGGATGAAGAAGAAAACGCAGGCAATGCAGGGCATTGGTGAGGATTTCTGATGAAATACAAGTGCAAAAAAAGCAGCCCAAAACGGAGACTTATTCATTCGTCATCCCTAAAGGTTTGCCCACATGTGAGTAGTTTTGTAGATAAACATTGCATGATTTTAAGCCACCCCAATTATTAAGGGGTGGCTTGTTTTATCAGTTTCCCGTATCTTTAAAATTAAATCATCGGCCCATGGAAAATATCAATCTAGCAATTGTTGAAGACGATGTTCTGGTAAAAGAATCTTTAGAAAGTTTCTTGGGGATCAATAAGGCGATTCAAATTAAATTCGTGGCAGAGAGTGTCGAAGATTTTCTTCATGCTTTGAAAGTAACCCGAAAACCGGAAGTCGATATTTTATTGTTGGATATCGGATTGCCGGGCATGTCGGGTTTAGAAGGTATTCATTATATCAAAAAAAAATTACCAGATATAGACATTATTATGCTGACCACGTTTGAAGAGGATGACAAGATTTTTAAGGCGCTATGTTCTGGTGCGGTTTCATATATCACCAAAAGAACGCCTTTGGTGAAAATACAAGAAGCCATTTTCACCATCCATCGGGGCGGGTCTTATATGTCGCCGAGTATTGCTAGAAAAGTAATTAATTATTTTTCGCCCAAACCCAAAGAAAATAAAACCAACCTTACCCCGCGTCAACTACAAATAGTACAAGCCATAGTAGATGGATTGAGTTATAAAATGATTGCGGATAAATTTTCGATTTCTACCAATACAGTCCGGGATCACATCAAAAAAATATATCGTTTATTAGAAATAAATAGTAAAGGAGAATTAATCCGTAAATCATTGGATGGGGAAATTTAAAAAACAAAAGGGATGGATTTGAGGAATTCACCCTTTTTGTTTTTTAATAATTATCGATTAATTTTTTAACCTTTTTATGGAAATTCTTTTTAGTAATGCCTAATAAATCATCGATGATCTCATAAAAAGGATCAAAATGATTGGGAGAACGACCACTTGCAATTAATTGATGAACACCCTCCATGCCGTGTTTTTTATAAATAGCATCACAAAGAATACTGGCAATTAATCTTCCAGCTTTAAAATCAGGAGCTAAATGCGTATAAATATCATCTTTGGGCTTCCAGAAATTATTTTCGAATAATTCTAGCAAATCTGTATCTGGATTTTTTTCTAAGTATTGTTTCAATTCCTCGACCAATTCTTTTTGGTCGGCCATTTCTCCATTGTTTATATTGGTGTAATAAGCGTTGCCCCAGCTATAAGCTAGTCCTTCATGAGCGACCCAATTACTAGTCGCTTTTTCATGAACCGTATTCGCATAGAAATGAAATAAATCATGACTAAAATCCTCGTTATTCATGACAGAAAAAATCACATTTTCTAAAACACCAAGACCATCTCTAATTTTTCCAATGGAAGATTCATCATAAACATAGCCCAATAAAGGAAGGATTTCTTGGTAATTTTCAACCATGTAGAAATTTAATGCTACAGGTTCTTTTTTAAACCGGGTAGCAAGCATTACATTTTTTTGTGCAAAAGATTGAGCTCTATCTTCATTTATTTTCTCTCGATAATAATACGTAACATGACCATATTTTTTAGTCCTCCAAAATGAAGTATGGTAATCCAAGATAGAAGAAAATTGTATAGAGTTATCATTTGCATGCGCCATGATTTCGAAAATCATTTTTAAAGGATTTTCAATATCTTTCTTATCAGTCAGGCTAAATTGTAATTTGTATCTGTTGTTGGGAAAAGGAAAAGCATTTAATAATTTTAATTCTATTTCTGATGTATCTGTGTTGTAATATTCAATAGATTTTGAAATAGAATTTATTTGATTTAATGAAAAAGATTTTTCTTTTCCGTAAATCATATTTTCTTTTATTTCTCCAGATTTTAAATGTACAATTAAATCATCAATAGCATTGAAAACTTTTTCGCCATGGACAAACCCATAAGAGGATAATATTTTTTCTTTCATATTATTTTCTTGTGCGATCAAAGAATTGTGGTTTGAAATTAAAAACAGGAAAAAAATAAATAGACGGATCTTGTTTTTCATTTTTATTTGATTTTAGATTAAATGATAGAACAAAGATGCGGGAGAACAACTGTTAATTTTTATAACAAATTGCAAAGATGGTGTTAATGGAAATAAAGGTTTGCATTAAATCACAGCCCCGTTCGGATATTCAATTCGATGCCATTTTTTTCTGCTTCCTTGAATTGAGACAAACGAGCTTCGAGGACGGCCAAATCTTCTTGGCTTAAAATATCATATTTAATTTTTAAAATCGTATCCAATTCCGAAACGATTTTATCTTGAGCATTCCAATACGTGATTTCAGGATGTGTGATATCCCTTAATAATTCGCGTTTAAAAATACCGATATCATTTTTAAATAAATCGGTCATTTGGGTCACTTCATCCGCTAGGGCAAGAACATCGTTATGTTGGCCACTACCCAATAAAGAATGCCCGCCATAATCCCACGTTTGGATAAACCAACTCGGAAAAAAATATTCGATGCTATCCGAAGCATAAACTTCTAATCCAAGATCTGTAAAAATATCATCTTCTTCTCCTTGGGTCTGTCGAGCTTTTGTATAAAGTTGTTTAAAATCCTTGAATAAAAAATATCGGGTTCCTTCAGCGACCAACTCAACGACATAACCTGGAAAAACCCGTTCGATCCAAAAAATATCGGGCATACCTTCCGCCTCTGCAGTGGGGATTTTTTGTTCCAATAAATCGACCAAACGATCCCGTATTTCTTCCCCTTCATGGAATACCTCCGCAAATTCTTCCGAGGTAGAAGCTTGGGCATACTGATCCCGATAAGTTAAAAGATCGTCGGTCATGGAACCGAAGAAAGCCCTCATTCTTTTTTCGAGTAGGATTTCGGCCAATTCTTCGCTGGCAGCTCCTTCAAACATGACACCTCCACCATAGACCCAAGCGGTATCTCCTGCCGAAGTATAAATCGATACCCACGGCTCATCATACCAAACACCCCCCAATTTTATCTGTGTAGAAAAATCGGTCATCTCACCCGCATAAGGGAAGGTGGTTCCAAGTGGAGCTACACCCAATAAATCCGATTCCAACCCCGGAGCTTTACGAATACGGAGTTGATCCAAATTCACCAAGACTTTGACTTCATCTTTATTAGAAGATGGAGGAGGGGTATCTGTATTTGAAGGTGTGTCGCAGGCTGATATAAAAATCAAAAATATACCCAAAGCCACCCAAATTTGTCTCAAAGCCTTCATGGAAAGGAAAATCTAATTAAAATATGATACAAAAGTAACATATCATTCCATGATTCTCAATGAATTGGACGCAAAATGAAAATAACATGAAGGAAGGATAGTGTAAAGCTAATATTTATGATTGGCATTGAGCCTTTTAGTGAAAACATCGTAGGAAATACGTTAAGAATTCAAAATTGTTTGAGCTGAAAATGAAATAAACAGTAGCCTTGTTCATTTTTGTGCTCCCTAAAGGTTAAATGAAAAATGGAGAAAAGGTGAGTTTTTTGAATTTAGTATTTACAAGTTGTTTAAGCGCCAAGAAAGGCTCACCGCCTTGATTTTTTGATTCTTTTGCATCAAGGCAAAAGAATAATTATTAATTGGAATGTTGATATTTAGCGTATTGTGAGGTTTAGTTGTGCTTGACTTAAAAATAATGGCGGAAGATAGTTCTTCCGCCATTACATTACTTAGCAACAAGAATGTATTTATTTTTCTTACCATTCTCTACCATCAAAAATTTATCATGCAAAAGCATTCCACTATTCAGAGCAAAAGCATCCGATTGTATTTTCTCTTTATTTATGGATATTGCATTGTTCTTGATCGCTCTTCTTGCTTCACCTTTAGAAGAAGTGATGGTCGTGAGTTCCGATAACAAGGATAGGATATTGATATCATTATCCAAATCATCCTTCTTAATGAAGAAACTCTCCAACTCACCCGTAATCATTTCCAAAGAAGATTTATCCAAGGCAGTAAGTTGTTCCTTTTTTGCTTTTTTATTCCAAAGAAGGTTCGTTACGGCTTGGGCAGCTTCCAATTCTTCCTTAGAATAAATTCTTTCAGTCAATTCTTCCGCCAGCAACCGCTTTAAATGATTGGGATTACTCTCTAAGAATTCTGATTCCAAAGCTTCAACTTCTTCCTTGGAGCGGAAAGTGAAAAAACGCATGAATTTGGTCAAATCCCTATCATCACAATCCAACCAAAATTGGTAGAACGCGTAGGGAGAAGTAAACTTACGGTCAATCCAAAGATTCCCCTTCTCCGATTTTCCGAATTTGGAACCATCTGCCTTCGTCAATAAAGGAGTGGTGATGGCATAGGCTTTCCCTTGCAAATTCCTACGAATGTATTCCGTTCCAGTCGTGATGTTTCCCCATTGGTCAGAACCACCCATTTGGATTCTACAACCGTATTTTTCGTATAAACATTGGTAATCGTATCCCTGTATCAATTGGTAACTGAATTCGGTGAATGACAAACCCTTTTCAATTCTTCTTTTGACGGATTCCTTCGCCATCATATATCCCACAGTGATGCTTTTTCCTACATCCCGCAAGAAATCGAGTGCATTCATATCTTTGTAAAAATCATGATTATTGGCGAGGATAGCTTTGTTGGGGCCGTTCTCAAAATCCAAGAATTTAGACATCAGCTCTTGTTGGTATTGAAGGTTATTGTCCAATTCATCGTAAGATTTGAGCTGTCTTTCTTCATCCTTTCCCGAAGGATCTCCGATTCGACCCGTAGCCCCCCCCATCAGAACAATGGGTTGGTGCCCGCTTCGTTGGAACAACGATAACAACATGATTTGTACGTAATTTCCTATGGTCAATGAAGGAGCAGTAGGATCGAAACCGATATATCCCACACACATCCCTTTCTTCAATTCTTCTTCGACACCTGGGGTCAAATCATGAAGCATGCCCCGCCATTTGAGTTCTTCTAAAAAATCCATAAGAAATCCATTTTGATTTGATTGACCAACAAGGAACATTGGAAAAAGATTCCCAGAGCCATAATTTGTGCGGCAAAGGTAAAAAATAGAAAGGGACGTACAAAAACCATGAAGTTATTTATAGATGGAAAAATAAACATGAGTCATCTCTAAGGTAAGATGAACTCATGTTCGACTTAGTCCAGCTACTAAAAGCTTATTTTTTCACCTCCTTCAAAAATATAGAATAAACTGGATAATGATCCGAATAGCCTCCTAGGAATTCTCCATAACTGAAAGTTCGGAAAGGATACCCCTTGAAACGTCCATTCTTACTCACCAAATATTTCTCATTATAAATTCTGATTTTATGGAAAAAGAACCCTTCAGGTTTGTTCTTCTTCAACATAGAAGGCGTAACCAAAATTTGATCGAACAAACTCCATGCATCCCGATAAGCCAAAGTTCCAATACCTTTTTTAAAGGGAGAATAAAACGGGTTGTACATGTCGTCTTCTCCGACACTTTCTTGATTCTTCTTTCCTTTCAAGATTTTCTTTACACTTGGACTGGTCGGATCATCATTCAAATCACCCATGACGATAATTTTTGCATCTGGATCTTCTTTTTTGATGTTGTCCATGGTCGCTTTACAGAGCATTGCCCCTGCATTTCTTAAATGTTGGGTCGCTTTTTCACCACCTCTCCGGCTAGGCCAGTGATTCACCAAAATATGGACTTCCTCTCCATCCAACAATCCTTTTACATAAAGTACATCTCTTGTAGTTTTGGGGTCGCCTTTGTCATTTTTGAGTACATTCCCTTTTTTATCCCGTAGAATAAGTTTAAGAGCCTCCTGATGGGTCACTTTAAAATATTTAGGATTATAAATCAAGGCACAATCAATACCTCTAAAGTCTGGAGAATCATTATGGACAATCTGATAGTTCCTATTTTTGATCGCCTTTTGTTGTACCAAATCCTCAAGCACTTTCTTATTCTCTATTTCAGCTGTACCCAATATAGCAATACCATCTGGAGTCATTTCGGTACCCAATTCAGAGATAACCTTAGCTAGATTTCCCATTTTAATATCGTACTTTTCTTGGGTCCATTGATTTCTTCCATTAGGAGTAAAATCATCATCATTAATTTTTGGATCATCCTCCAAATCGAAGAGGTTTTCAAAATTGTAAAAACCAACAATGCTTACTTTATATTGCTTCTCTTTTTGTGCAAAAGATTGACTTACAATAAATAATGCTAAAAATAGTAGTAGTGAGAACTGTTTCATCTATAAGATTTTTCCCAAATATATCGAATAGCGGACGTTAATTGTCATAAGGAATCACTAAAACTTGTAAAGAATAGATTAATTTTCGGCTAATATTTTGGCTTCTTGTTAAGATAAGAAGGATCGATTCGCTAAATTTGAGCGTTTTTTTATTACATATAAACAAATTTATGAAACACTTGCCTTTACTTTTTTTCTTTTGGATTTTGATGAATCCCATCATGGCCCAAGAGGATGAAACACCCAAAGATACCATTCCAAACACAACAAGTGATATTCCGGTCTTGACACTCTCCGAGACGGAACTGGAAACAGAAGAAGGATTTGAAAATATTTCAGCACTTCTTACCGCATCCAGAGACATATTTTCGAATGCGGCAGCATTCAATTGGGGAATTTCCCGATTCCGTATTCGGGGGTATGACAACAACAATACGGAAACGTTCATCAACGGTGCGAATATGAATGACCTGGAAACAGGTAGAACATTTTGGAGTGCTTGGGGAGGTTTGAATGATGTGTTCCGAAATAGAAGTGTTGTCTTTGGCTTGTCTCCTTCCGAATTCACCCACGGAGGAATCAATGGTGCTACGAATATGGATATTCGAGCTTCTTCCCAACGAAAACAAGCACGGATCAGCTATGCGAGTTCCAATCGTTCGTACTTCCATAGAGTTATGGGAGTCTATACTCCCAAGTTGAGTAATGGTTGGTCTTTGTCCCTTTCTGGTTCTAGAAGATGGGCACAAGAAGGTTATATAGATGGAACCTTTTATGATGCATGGTCTTATTTTTTAGGAGTAGAAAAGAAATTTACCAACCAATCCATTGCCTTGAATGTTTTCGGAGCTCCGAATAAAAGAGGTCGATCAGCAGCATCCGTACAAGAAATGTATGATATAGCTGGAACCAATTATTATAACCCGAATTGGGGATATCAAAATGGAGAAAAACGAAATGCTAGGGTAGGGAACTCTCACCAACCTATTTCTATTTTACAACACAAATGGAGTGTCAACGAAACATTGGATTTAAGCACTTCTGTGGCCTACCAATTTGGAAGGAATGGAACAACAGCATTAGATTGGAACAATGCAAGGGATCCTCGTCCGGATTACTACAGATATTTACCCAGTTATGTAGAAAGTGAAGAAGCTTCTCAGGTTTTATGGAATGCAATGGCAGCCGATGAAAATCTTCGTCAAATTGATTGGGAAGGAATATATAATTCGAACTGGTTCGCTCCAGATGAAACGATAGACAATGTAAACGGCGTTAGTGGAAATTCTATAACAGGAAAAAGATCCAGATACATTGTCGAAGAAAGAAGGTTCGATAAAAAGAGAGCTGATTTAAATATTATTTTAAATAAAACCTATGGTGATAATATTAAAATAAATGCTGGATATTATTATCGATGGCAAAAAACAAAAAATCATAAAGTTGTTGATGATTTATTAGGAGGAGATTTTTATTTAGACGTCGACCGATTTAGCGAAAGAGATTTTCCAGACGATCCAGATGCACTACAAAACGATTTGGATAATCCGAATAGAGTAATTAAAGAAGGAGATTCTTTTGGTTATAGTTATGATTCGAATATTAATAAAACAGGTGTCTGGCTACAACAAATATTGAACTTGGATAAAGTCGATATTATGATGTCTGTCAATGCTGGAAGAACACAGTTTTGGAGAACAGGGCACTTTAGAAACGGGCGGTTTCCCGAAAGTTCATTAGGCGAATCCGAGAAGCAAAATTTTTTAGATTTAGCCATTAAAACGGGTATTACATATAAAATTAATGGTCGTAATTATTTAGTGGGTAACGTAGGATACATGCAAAGACCTCCTTCTTATAGGGATGCTTATCTTTCTCCTAGAACAAGAGACCAACTTGCTCCAGGTTTGACTAGCGAAAAAATATTGACAACCGAAGGAGGATACTATTTGAAATCTCCGGGTTTCAAAGCAAGGGCAACGGCGTATTATACAAAGTTTGAAGACGGTGTAAGTACAAGGAGTTTTTATCATGATGGTGAACAAGCATTCGTGAATTTTACTTTAAATGGTGTTGATAAACAGCACTTTGGAGTAGAATTGGCTGCCGAGGCAAAAGTAATGGCGGGTCTAACTGTACATGGCGTTGCTTCGATTGGTCAGTACACATTTACAAGTCGCCCCGAAGCATATATCACTCAAGATAACTCTTCCGAATTTTTAGCGGAAGGACGTACGATTTATCAAAAGAATTTTTACATAGCAGGTACACCTCAACAGGCGTTTAATATAGGTGCGAGTTATCGTTCGCCTAAGTTTTGGTTTGCCAATGTAAATTTCAGTTATTTCAACGAAATGTATTTGAATTTCAATCCGGATAGAAGAACCGCAGAAGCAGTTGAAACCATTGAATATGGTTCAGCTGATTGGGATGCTGCTATCCAACAAGAAAAATTGGATTCCCAAATTTCTTTAGATTTATTCGGAGGTAAATCTTTTAAAATAAAAAATGATTATTTTATTTACCTAACGGTAGGTGTAAGTAATGTCTTAAATAATAAAGATTTTGTGTCTGGGGGATTTGAACAACTGCGTTTTGATCGACAAGATGTAGATCGGTTTCCTAGTAGATATTATTATGCCTACGGCATTAATTATTTTGCAAGTATTGCATTTAGATATTAATCAATTAATTTTAAAATCATCATTAAATTAATTCGGAAAAAATAATTAATTCGGATTAATTTTTTTAAAATAATTTAATAATGAAAAAGGTATTTAATTTTTCAATTTTATTTCTTTTATTTTCTGTTATTATTTTTTCATTTCAAGCTTGTGTCGATCAAGAATTTGATGAACCACCGCGTGATGGAGGCGTAACAGATTATGAAACCAACTCAACCATTGCGCAATTGAAAGCAATTCACAGTGGTTTTGATATAACTCAGATTTCAGATGATATTGTTATTGGTGGCATTGTTACCGCAGATGATGCTTCAGGGAATTTCTATAAAGAATTGGTTATGGAAGATGAAACCGGAGCTATAAAATTATCTTTAGAGTTTACCGATTTTAATAATGAATACCCAATCGGGCGGCAAATTTGGGTCAACTGTAAAGGACTATTTATGGATTTTTATCAAGACTCTTATGAAATTGGAGGAAGTATAGATAATGAAGGTCGTTTGGTAGGGATAGAAGAGAATCTGGTAAATGATTTTGTAGTTAAAGGACCTAGAGAGCAATTTCTTACTCCTACTGTAGGTAAAATCAGTGATTTTGGGTTAGGAGATGTAAATCGATTGATAACCCTTGAAAATGTTGAACTCATCGATGGAGAAACAGGGGTGGTTTTTGCAGACGCTGTAAACTTGTCATCTGTTAATAGAAACCTAGAAGACTGCTTCGGAAGTTCTATCCTTTTAAGAACAAGTGGCTTTGCAGATTTCGCAGGCGAATTAACTCCAGAACTGAATGGTAACCTAACGGGAATCTTAGGTGCTTGGAATGGAGACCTGCAAATGTTCATCCGAGATTTGAATGATGTCTCCACTATGACAGGAGATCGTTGTGATGGCATCATTATAAATCCTCCCCCAAGTGGAGATTGTGATGTAGAAGAAGACTTTACAGGAGGTACAGCTTTCGATCCCATCAGCGAAACGGGTTGGACCAATGTAGCAGTAGTAGGTAATGATACTTGGATCTACAGAGATTTCAGCGATGATTTCTTTGCACACATGCAATCCTACCAATCACCTGATCCAGCCAATGAAGCCTGGTTGGTTTCTCCTTCTATAGATTTGAGTACACAAAAAATACTCAACTTCGAAACAGAAACAGCTTTCTGGGCACATGATGGTTTAACAGTTTGGGTATCTACCGACTTCTCCGGAAATGTAGAAACAGCAACTTGGGATCAATTAAATCCGACTTTAGCAGGAAGCAGCAATGATAATTATGAAAGAGTCCCCTCTGGAGATGTAAGCTTGCCTGTCGGAGGAACCGGCCATGTCGCATTCAGATATGTAGGCGACGCGGCAGCGAATACATCCACATATAGAGTGGATAATGTATTTATCTGTAAGCCCTAAGGGAACTATTTTAAGATTCTAATGCTTAAGATAATAGTCTATGCAGATAAAGGAACTGCATAGACTATTATATTTAAGCAATCATTTGAAAAATCGCAACTAGATTCGTATCTTTGCAGCCACTTTTAATAAACCATTAAAATTTAGTATCAAATGTTTGCAATTGTGGAGATTGCCGGTCAACAGTTTAAAGTTGAGGAAGGTCAAGAGATCTTCGTCCACCGGCTCAACGCAGGAGAGGGAGACAATCTCTCATTCGACAAGGTGCTTTTAGTGGATAATGGAGGTACTGTTCAAGTAGGGACACCTACTTTGGGGAGTGCTGCCGTTAACGCCACTGTACTAGAGCACGTAAAAGGTAAGAAAGTCCTAGTCTTCAAAAAGAAAAGACGTAAAGGATATAAAAAGAAGAATGGTCACCGCCAATCTTTTACCAAAATCAAAATTGACGGTATCGCAGGATGACCCGTCTGATGTAAACAAATTTAAAAATCAAACATCGTACATTTTTGTCGATGTCTAAAGTCTATTAAAAATGGCACATAAGAAAGGTGTAGGTAGTACGGATAACGGACGGGACAGTAAGAGTAAACGTCTCGGTGTGAAATTGTTCGGAGGCCAAGTAGCTCGAGCAGGGAACATCATCGTTCGTCAAAGAGGAACCAAATTCCATCCCGGATTGAATGTGGGAATGGGTAAGGATTTTACCTTACACGCATTAATAGATGGAACAGTTGCGTTCTCGAAAGGAAGAAAAGGTAGAACTTTTGTAGGTATCGTTCCTGAAGGCGGTATAGCAGAAAAAACAGCACCTCCCAAAAGAACGGCCAAGCCTCAGGCAAAGAAAGCAGCTCCAAAACCAGTTGAAGAACCAACAGTTATGGAAGCTCCGGCACCGGTGGTAGAAGAAGTAAAAGAAGAGCCTAAAGCTAAAAAAGCAGCAAAAAAGAAAGAAGACGATTTCAGGAAAATTGAAGGAATCGGACCAAAGATTAGCCAGCTGATTAAAGATGCAGGTATCAAAACTTTTGCTGAATTGGCAGAAGCTGAAGTTTCTAAATTACAAGAAATTTTGGAAGCAGCAGGTTCAAGATACAGAATGCATGATCCGGCTTCATGGCCACTTCAATCCAAGATGTGTGCAGAAGAGAAATGGGATGAATTGAAAAAATGGCAAGACGAACATGATGGAGGTAAATTGTAATTAATTTTATTTCTTTTTTGTTTGATTCAAAAGCGGCATCGTTTCCATAAACGATGCCGCTTTTTTGGGCATAGTTTTCATATATAAATTTTTGTCGATTAATATAACCTTGCCAACTGAAAGAACTATTTTTCATCCTTAAATGAAATCAAATACATATCCTCCCGAAATTTATGTTATTGATACCCAAAAAAGCAAGAGAAATAACCCCAATAGTCTTGTCAAGGAGCAAAAACTAGAAATTGTGACAAGGAAAAATAAAATTTAAAAAACCCATAATGTTTTTCTATAAGATGTAGTAGTCTACTAAACAATAATTTAGATGCTTGGATGTGACTAATGTTTGTTAATACGTCTCATTTATGGATTTTTAATTGAGAATTTAGGTCGTTTTTTTATAGAAATATTGTATGTTTGTATTGAATAAACGCCTTGTTTTCAAGGTTTTGCACAATAAACTCCCGTCTTTATTTCCCCCTTTTATACCCGATACGGAGGCTACTTTTTTGATAAGTAGTTCTTTATATCTTTTGTTTTTTCATTATGTGTTGTGTTTAATCAATATGTAATTCAAAACAAAAAATGGGGTCTGTATTCGCTCTATTCGAGCAAAAAAATTGAAATATTATATTTTATTGAAAATCAATGCTTTATAGTTTTGGTTCCTGATAGATTTAATTAAGAATCTAGGGTTAACAAAACATGTTAGCATTTTTTATCATGTTGGAATAATAATTGTGACAAAATAATGTGCAAGAGTCGATTGAGCAACGACACCATTCGATTTCTGTTTTTTGCTACTGCAAAAAATATTCGTCACAACTCGGAATAAAACAGAACTGAGAATTTTTTTACTAACATCTTGATTGGTTATGAAGACTAATTTTACTACCACTTTGAAATCTGAATACTGGAAAAAGTTTCAGCAAATTTTTCAAACAAATTCTTTAGCACTAAATGGGAAAACCACTCGGAAATGGGTATGGCTTCCTGTCATCGTGCTACTTTCTTTTAGTGCTACAGAACTTTCTGCCCAATGTTCTGGAATCAGTGGTTCTGCTTCCATTACTTCTGGAGCAGGTGGAGGAAACGAACAACACCAGGTTGAAGTGACATTGAGTGCTTCTTGTGGAAGCAGCTGTCCGGTAGAATATATGATCATGGCCCAAGAAGCTGGTGGGCAGCAGATTTTCTCCTCACCAAGTAGTTCTACATTCAGTTTCGCTTGGTGGATGAACTTGGACAATCACTCCGTGCTGGAGACAAGTAGGTTCGTCTACATGGTGTGGTGAATCCTCAATCGGTGTTGTCACTGTTAATGAGTGTCCGACACCTTCCAATATATGGATAAATGGAGGATCGAATGTTCAAGAAGGAGTGCCGACTACGTTTACTGCAAGTACAACGGTTTCGGGAGCTAACTATCTATGGTCAGCTCCAGGAGCTTCGCCTTCTTCAGGAACAGGACAATCCTTTACCACAACTTATAGCTCATCGGGATCTTATCAGATATTTTTGACAGTAAGTGGGGCAGGTTGTAGTAGCAGTGCTCAAACAAGTAATAATGTAACGGTGACTGCAGGATGCGTTATACCTTCAAATCCCAATTGGATATTTGATTCAAATGTCACTTTAGGTAATACGTCTTCTTTTACAGGACCCACTATAAGTAATGTATCATATTCTTGGACAACAACAGGAGGACTTCCTTCTGGTTCAAGCCAAACATATAATGTAACTTGGCCAAGTACGGGAACATATACAGTTTGTCTTACAGTAACAGACTTAAATGATCCTTCTTGTACAGGAACAGATAGTGCTGTGAAAACAGTAATAGAGAATTCTACTCCATGCATTACTTCTTTTAGTTTGAGTGGTACGACTACACCATGTATTGATGAAGGACCTAATTCTTATAGCATGGGAACTCCTTTTCCAGCACCGGGTACAACCTATCAATGGACTTCAACAGGTGGGAACATTATCGGTACAGGAACAAATGCTTCTACTGAAGTTTCATTTTGGTCTACTAATTCTACAGTAGGATTTTCTTATGATGTTTGTCTTACCATTACGGAACCGGGTTGTTCTCCATTAACAAGTTGTAAAAGTGTAACAGTTACAGATTGCAGTACGCCTCCATGTGATTTACAAGTAATCCGTAATAATAATTTTGATTGCACAGACAAAGGAACAATTACTATGACTGTTTCTGGCGAAACAGGAACATTGACTTATGCTTGGAGCGATGGATATACCGGAAGGGATAGAACAAACCTAGATGGAGGCAATTACTCCGTTACAATAACGGATGGTGCAGGTTGTACAAGAGTAGAAACCTTTACCATTAATGAAGTAGATTGCTGCTCCACACCGTTAAATAATGATATCACAGGACTTCATGTATTATGTGGTCCAGGAA
>JAHDDR010000116.1 GCA_020629255.1 Saprospiraceae bacterium
AATGACCAGTTTTTAATCCAAGTATTAAAATCTATAATTTGATGCAATCAACCTATTTTTTATGTAGGATTAAACTTTATTACGAATAGTTTTTTATGAAAGGGAAATTAGAGATTTTGAAAATATACAAGGCATTTTCCTTAACCGTAGCTAAGGCTACGGTTAAGGAAAATAACGCAGTAGATTTTACAAAAAATCCATTTGCCTATAATCAATTATTCGCAATAAAGTCTATTAGACATCTCCTAATACCTTTTTTAAATAATCGTTCATAAACACTCCATTCGGATCCATCCGTTTCCGAATGGAATGAAATTTATGCCATTGAGGATATAAGACTTGGAGTTCTTTTGGTGTTCTATTATGGAGTTTGCCCCAATGGGGTCGCCCTTGATATTTTTTAAATATCTCTTCCATATCCTGGAAGTATTTTTTATAAGGCATCCCTTTATACATGTGTATCGCAATGTATGCTGATTCTCTCTGATAGGCGGGACTCAGAAAAATATCATCTGCTTTTACAAACCGGCATTCGATTGGGAAATGTAATTCGTATTGTTCCTTTTCTATTTTTTGTTTGATTTCTCGGATGCAGGTTTCAAAATGCTCCTTGGGAATGTTGTATTCCATTTCTGTAAAACGGACGAGGCGAGTGGTGGCGAATACCTCATGGCTCCAGGTTTTTCGTTGGGACTCCCCTACCAAGGCTCCTACCAATTGGCTCATTTTCTTGCTTTGGGATGGAAAAATCCGGCTTATTTCACTAACGAGTTTGAAGGCTCCATTCTCCAAAACGATATCATTCAAATATTTTAGTACCCCGCCTTTTTTCGGTTCTCCCTGAGTGATATTTGAAATTTTCATTTGTACGGTTTCCGTATAAGGAAAATAATAGAATTCGAAATTCCTATTTTCTTGGTTATACTCTTCTAACTTGGATAAGCATTCATTAAAATCACCTTTGATGTTTTTAAGCTCCAAAATATATTTGGGTACGCACTTCAGGGTCATACGAGTAATGATTCCCAATGCCCCCAAAGATATTTGTGCCGCCTTGAAAATTTCAGGTTCTTGGGTTTCTGAACAGGTAATCAATTCTCCCTTACCGTTGATGAAAGTTATTTCTGTCAGCTGAGTGGATAAGGTACCAAACTCTACTCCGGTACCGTGCGTTCCTGTAGAAAATGCTCCTGCTACTGATTGCACATCAATATCTCCGAGGTTTTCTTGGGCCAAGCCTTCTTCGTATAATCTTTCGCCTAAAAATTTGAGTTGTGTACCGGAACGTACCTTGGCATAGGAGCCATCAATTTCCATGATACCTCTCCAATTTTCTAGGGAGATTAAAATGGAATTCGTTTCTACTAATTTTGTAAAAGAATGCCCACTTCCCGAAACACGAATCGTCTTGTCGGTCTTAAGAGCTTCTTTTACGATAGCTTGCAATTCTTTTTCAGAATTGGGGGAATGATAAGCCCTAGGATGGCATTCTGCTGTACCTGCCCAGTTCGTCCAAGTTTTACTATTACTCATTATTTTTGATTGATTTCATTCCTAAAAATACAAAACAAAAGCCCTTTCCGAAAATCAGAAAGGGCTTTTGTCGTAAATTGATGGTATTCCTTCAAATTTTATAATTTAGAGAAATGTACTACCTGTCCTTTGTATTGGAAAAATTCGTCGGAATTTTCTTGAGCTTTTTTATTGCTATCAAAGTCTTTATTCAAGCGTTGGATATATTTTTGAATACTCTTCTCAGTTATCGTAGCTTTTGAATTCGAAGAAACGGCATCCGTAATATAACCATGTAATACATCTTGGTATTTTTTCTGGAACAAGGATGGATGCCCAAAAATATCAGCACCCAAAATTTGGGTTCCGGATATAGCTATCATACCCACACAATCTTCTTTTCCTTTCAGATTCATATTGAAGAATTCCAAATAGGCATCCCTCTGCTCTGTAAATTTATCAGAACCTTCCAAAGCGGTGTATGTACCTGTTGTAGAACCTCCATTATTTTTCAAGGTCAGTTCACCTACTTTTTCCCAAACATTTGCTTGGTTTTTGGTTTCCCTCACTGTTTTACGCAATTCCGAGGAAGCTACATGATAATAACCAGAAAAGGCATAAATTTTTCTTTTCTTTTTAGCTTCCGGATCTTCATCTTTTATATCCTCCTCTCGATATTTCCAACGCCCTTTCTCCACACAATATACTTCTATATCTGTGATGGTTCTTGGAGGTACGACCAAGTTTTGGGCAATCACCCTATCTTGGTTCCCACCTTGCACCACATCTCCCTGCATCAAGTAAATTGTTTCTTCACTTTTATTTTGGATGGTCAATGTATTGACGGCTCCGGCATCTTCGAACCTACCATAGGGCTTCTTTTCTGTTACATAGAATCCACGTGTATTGATACCTTCCTTGAGGCTTTTCATTTTAGCAGGTTCTATATTTTTATTGATGAAGCCTTCTGTTGCTTTAATTGGGTAAATGCTCAGATTTTCATAAGTGATGCCTTCTTCTGTTGAAAAAGTAGAGGGGGCTTCAGTTTTGGATTTTGGAGCTTCTGATTGGGTTGTTTCAGAATCCTGTGCGGGTTGGCATGATAAGAAAAACATCACAGGAAGAACATAAAGGATTACTTTTTTCATAATTGTATTAATTTTTCTTCTAAAGATTAGAACGGAAAATCCCGAAGGATAGCTCTTTACAAAAATACTATTTTTTATTTATAGTCTCCGACTTTTTTAAAGCTTATGAATGTTGGACAAATGGCACCATTAAATTTCCTTGTTTCCCTTCAGTTCGAAATGGCGACAGTTAAAGGTTTCTTTTCAGTAAAAATTTTATATTCTCTTAGAATAAATAAGCATTACACGCTAAAAAACAACGCTTTATCATAAAAAAATCTAGTTAAATTTATTATTTCCCTATTAAACTGTACTTGTACCTGAATACTTTTGAATATAAATTTGTTCTAAGACCCCAGATTTCTTGAAACCCATTATTTTATCATTCATTAAATTTTAAATTATGAACAAATTAATTCATTGGTGCATGAGCTTACTTTTTGTAAGTCTATTTTTACTGTCATGCCAAAACGAGGAATCATCGGTCGATTCCATTCTTGAAAATGTTTATATTTCTCCAAATTATAAGAATTATAAACAAGCTAGAATACATCTAAATGATTTATTTTTAAATCAATATATTGATGTGACACAATTGAATCAATATATTAAAACTGTTCCCTCCTCAAACCATTGTGAAATAGAAATTGAATCTATTCGTCATATAGATGGAGGAAAAGATTTTTTTAATCTTTCTTGTACAATTACTCAGAGTATCGTAACAATAATCAGAGAGCACCCTCAAATCCGATCATGGGATCAACATCAATTAAAAACCCTTTTTGAATTCAATTTGAATCCTTCTAGTAGCCGTGCTCCAAATTGTCTGGATAATTTCAATAGTAGTATGAATACTTACATGTCACTCCAAGAAGAACTTGAAAATTGTCCTCCTGATGATGACTTCACCTGTGATTTGATGATATCGGGTCTTATGGAAAATATTATGAACTCAGCCATAAATGCTTATGATGAATGTTGCTCCAAAGGAGGCTCCGGCTGTAAGTAAAATTATTCACATTGAAGTTGTTTGAAATAACGTAGCCAAAGACTAGAAGCCGGTTTTTCTTGCATTTGAAAAATCGGTTTTCTCTTTTTAATTCTTAAACTTGGATGAGTTTGAGTAATTTTGTTGCAAATAGATTCGAACAAATTTTGAAAAAATTTTTAATCATACAAACCGCTTTTATTGGAGATGTGATACTTGCTACTCCCTTAATTGAAATATTACATAAACATGATCCCAGATTAGAAATAGATTTTTTATTACGGAAAGGAAATGAAAGTTTATTGCAAGGGCACCCAAAGCTACGTCAAGTACATGTATGGGATAAAAAACGAAGCAAATATTTTTCTCTTTGGAGAGCATTAAAAAAAATCCGACAGGAAAAATACGATGTTATTATTAACTGTCATCGTTTCGCTTCATCTGGATTTATTGCCGGATTTTCTAATGCAAAAGTGATTATAGGATTTGATAAAAATCCTTTTTCTTTTCTGTTCCATCATAAAATATCACACCAGATTGGAGGAAATCATGAAGTGGAAAGAAATGTGTCTTTATTGTCTCCGATTATTTCGATCCCAGATTCTATTGTCCGACCCAAATTATATCCAAGTACCACAGATTTTGACTCCATACCTAAGGGCAACTATATTTGCATGGCTCCTGCATCGGTGTGGTTCACCAAGCAATTACCTGAAAAAAAATGGGTGGAATTATGTAACTCTATCCTCGAACAAACAAGTATTTTTTTGCTCGGAGCAAATTCCGATTTTAAAATGTGTGAAAGGATAAAAAAACAATCCCATCATACAAATATTAAAATTAAAGCGGGAGAATTGTCCCTGCTCCAATCCGCGGCTTGGATGAGTCGAGCCACCATGAATTATGTCAATGATTCTGCCCCCCTTCATCTTGCATCATCTATGAATGCTCCTTGTACCGCTTTCTTTTGTTCCACAATACCTGATTTTGGGTTTTATCCTTTATCTGATGATTCTAAAATGTTAGAAACCAAAGAGCCATTAGCATGCCGCCCTTGTGGTTTGCATGGTAGAAAGGAATGCCCCAAAGGGCATTTCAAATGTGGAGATATAGATCTTTCTTCATAATTTGACTTTACCTCCCTCGAAATTTTGCTTGGATTGGTCGAAGATTGCTGTTTCTAGAACCACTTTGGCTTAGATTATGTTACATATATCACTCAAAAGCAATATAACTATGATCTATCGCAACATTTTCTACATCAGTGGATTTACTCTAGTCCTTTCAGCGGTTTTAAGCCTTTATCAATCGGATTACCACTTCTTTGTTTGGCTTCGCTTGGTTATGGGGCTATACCTTATTTATGAGAATTTCATCACCTGCAAGGATAGGACAATACTAGCCGAGAAAAATTAGAGTTATACTCATCCATATTTGGAATCTGTATTAATCGAACAAGTCTTTAAAAAAGGATCTTCTTTTTTTCTTCTTTTCCTCTTTCCTTTTCCTTTTGGCTTCTTTTTCCAATTCTCTTTTAGATTTGGTTCCCGGACGGACAGGTTTTCCGGGTCGGGATGGTTTTGACGGTGTTTTAATCGTTCCTTTACCACCTCCTTCGCTTCCCGGGCGAACCAGTCCTCCGGGACGTGTTGGATTTTTAATGATGGTGATATCTTTAGGATCGGTAGGATCGGGAACAATCACTTCTGGCTCAGGATCCGGATTCTGCATGGCAATATATTCGTTCTCTGTTATTTTTGGAGGGCAAGTCATTTCTACCATCAAGTCAATACTAGGTTCTGGAAAAGTATCCATTTCCATCATAGAGAACTCCGGTTCGGCATACACCCGCTTCATGAATTCTGCCCAAATGGGTAGTGCCATGTTAGCTCCCTGCCCTAAAGAAATATCTCTAAAATGGATTCTTGGATTTTCGCCTCCTACCCATGCTCCTGCCACCATGTTGGGTGTATATCCCATGAACCAACCGTCAGCATGCAATTGGGTGGTTCCTGTTTTCCCGGCAATATCTCCTTCAAAACCATATTTGAAACGGAGCCTTCGTCCTGTACCTTCATTCACCACATTCTCTAACATTTTGGTCATAACTATAGCATCCTCTTCAGAGAGAACTTGAGTTGTATCTTGTTCTAGTTCTTCCATATCCTTAGGTATGAATTCTCCGATCAAGTTTCCTTTGGCATCCTCTATTTTCAATAAATATTTAGGCTTTGAATGGATGCCTTTATTAGCGAATGTCGCATATACCTGAATCATTTCAAATAATGAAATATTGGCGGTTCCCAATGCAATGGATGGATATTCTGGAATTTCGCTTTCAATGCCCAGGCTTTTAGCCATTTCTACTACTTCCGGAATTCCTGTCTTCATAATCATATCCACGGTAATGGTATTGACAGAATTTGTCAATCCTCCCATCATCGACAACATACCTCCATATACGCCATCGGAATTCTGAGGTTCCCAATCATCCCATTCGGTATATGTGACCAATCGATTATAAAAATAATCACAAGGCGTATATCCTTGACTTAAGCCCGTTGCATATACAATCGGTTTAAAGGTTGATCCTACTTGTCTTTTCGATTTGACATGATCGTATTGAAAATATCTGAAATTCGTACCACCAACCCAAGCTTTTATTTTTCCGGTTTGGGGTTCGGCGGCTAAGAATCCGGTATTTAACAAACAGAAATAGAATTTAAGGGAATCTAATGGAGTGACTTTCTTTTGCACTTGTCCTTCCTCCCAATCAAAAAGGGTCATCATGACCGGTGTATTGAAACTTTTATTGATTTCTTTCTCGGAATATCCCGCCGCTTTCATTTTTTTATAGCGATCGGTTTTCTTCTTTTCCATTTCAATAAGGCTATCGTCTCCCCAAGGTTTGTTCCCTTTCCAATGGCTATCGAAGGCTTCCTGGAGGGATTTCATATGAGTTGAAACGGCTTCTTCTGCAAATTTTTGCATTTTGGAATGGATAGTCGTATGGATTTTCAGACCATCGGTATATAAATTATAAGGAGTGCCATCGGGCTTTTTCTGTTGGGCCACCCAATCTCGTAATTCTAACCGTATATGTTCTCTGAAATAAGGAGCCAAACCAAAATTTCTGGAAATGAGGTGGTAATTCAGGTTAAGGGGGCTTTCTTTTAATATATCTCCTGCCTTACGGCTGATTTTGCCATAATTCACCATTTGATCCAAGACCACATTCCTTCTTTGGATGGCTTTATCTGGGTTTTTCCTTGGATTGTAGGTTGTCGTTGCCTTTAGCATCCCTACCAAGACTGCTGCTTCTTCAGTTTTTAATTTGTCCGGGGTTGTATTAAAGTACCTTTCTGATGCAACATGGATACCATACACATCTTCACCAAAGGAAACCGTATTGAGATATAAGGTTAGGATTTCTTCTTTATTATAGATTCTTTCCAAATGGCTGGCAACAAACATTTCCTTTATCTTACTTATCGGAATAGAATTTTTCCTTGGATAAAGATTTTTTGCCAATTGCTGGCTTAATGTACTACCTCCTCCTGCACTTTGATCTCCGCCTAGAATGGTCTTGAAAAGAACCCGCAGCAAACTTCGATAATCTACACCGCTGTGCCTAAAAAATCGGGCATCTTCTGTAGCTACAAGAGCATCGACTACATGGGGGGATGTTGCATCTAAGGAAACACTGGCTCTGTTTTCTATGAAGTATTTACCCATTAGTACTCCATCTTCTGTATAGATTTCGGAGGCGAGATGGTTTTTTATGTTTGCCAATTCGTTGTGGGAGGGCAAAGCTCCGAAAGCTCCATGTTTGATGGAGAGGATGAATCCGACTATCGCCAAAATTCCGATTAAAATCAAAATGCCCAAAATTTTCAGGCTTTTGATGATGAGAGGCTTTTTCTCTTTCAAAATATCTAATATACCACGTTGGGATTCCATATTCATAACATTAGCCTATTGAACGGGTTTAAGGTCATTTTCAGTATAAACTAGATTTTATTACGAATAATTGATTATAGGCAAATTGATTTTTTTTCAAAATCTTAATTTCCCTTCCATAAAAAACTATTTGTAATAAAGTCTACTGAAGTGATTGGCAAAAATAAAATATTCCTTTGAATAAATCGAGAAAGGTAGAGTCTTAACGGTATGAATGAAAAATACTTGTTAAAAATGTAGGAGAGTAACTGTAACGAAATCAAAAATCGTTCATTTTATGTAAGAAGAATGCAACGAAACATTCGTTTTTAGCATCTTATATATAACAATCAGCATGCAATAGTAAAACTCTGGTTGAAGCACCTATGTTATAGCTACGATCAAAACAACTATCTAAATCAATGTAGAAATAATATCTATCCTAGTGGAAATCCACTAGGTTGGATATTGTTTTATTGCTATCATTCTAATCTATTCTTTTAGGACACTTTTTACACTGTTTGCCCTTCTTGAATTTTTTACAACACTTTTTCTTCATGTTTTTGCTCCATTCGCATGCACATGGAATCACAATGTCTTTACCTGGGATATGAAGATCGTTCTTATTCTTTCCTATCATCGGTTATGAATTATGCGACAAATATACAAACTATTTTTAATTAGACTGCCTTTAAATAAGGAAATTCGATTTTCCCAATAAATGCTTAAAAAATCTTACTTTTACCTCCGAAAACAAATTTTATGCAAGCTCCTGATCAAGTATTTACCCACCCCAATTATAATTTCGGACAATATACCAGCCCATTCAAAAATGTCAATTTGAATGAGGTGAGAATGAGTGGTCCCCTACCCTTCGGCCATACTTTTTTTCTGAGGGAATGGCAGGCGTTCCAAATTTTTACTGAAGGTTATTTTGGCATTATGGCCATTTATAATACCAAGAAAGTTAGCTTAGTACAGTTAATTTTGTATGATATCGAGAATCAGAAAAAATACAAGTTCGAAAAAAAGGTTCTGCCCTGGCAACTGGAAATCCCTAACGGATTATACAAGACAAGGGCATCCTATTCCTCCTCTAATTGCAATATGCTGGTAGAACATGATGTAGAAAATTCTTTGTTGGATATAGATGTTACCATTGCTTCGAGTCGGAAATATCCTGGAGCAGAATTAAAACTGAAGGGTCATCACGATACCCAGCGTTATACTCCGATTGTGGTTTGTCTTCCTTTTAATGAAAAGCGGGCTATGTATTCCCATAAATGTTTGATGCCCCTTGAAGGAACCATCAAATTGGGTCATCATATCATTGAATTATCACAAAAAAATAGTCATTTAATTATTGATGACCATAAAGGATATTACCCTTATATTACAAAGTATGATTGGATTACTGCTGCGGGTTTTAATGAGCAAGGACAAAGAATCGGTTTCAATTTTACAGACAATCAAATTCAGAATAAAGAAAAATTTAATGAAAATGGGGTTTGGGTAGACGGGCAGCTAAGTTTTTTGCCTCCTATTAAAGTTTCCCGCCCTAAAGGATATCAAGAAACTTGGTATGTAAAAGACAAGGGAGGGCAAGTCGAGCTAAGTTTCAAGCCCATAGAACACAATGCAGTGAATCTGAATTTGCTGCTTCTAAAAAGTAAATATCAGGGGCCATATGGTTATTTTAATGGTGTGATTCATCCTAAAGGGAAAGACAAAATAATAATTGATAATTTTTTTGGAATGGGTGAAGATTTTTATTTGCGTTCATAACCTATAATAGGATTCTAGTTTTATTATTTTTGTCATCAGATGGATAAGATTGATATAGAAATATTATTGGAAGAGAACCGAATTCTGAAGGAAAAGTACGAAACGCTTGAACAGAAAGAACGGATCATTCGTGTCATCAATAACTTTGCAACTTCCATCCTAGAACAAGATACTGTAGAAGATATCCTTTGGGCAATTGCAAAAAATGCCATTGCAAAATTGGGTTTTGTAGATTGTGTCGTTTACTTATTAGATGAAGACACAAATGTATTACACCAAAAAGCTGCACATGGTCCGAAGAATCCCATCGCTTTTGAAATTTATAATGAAATTACCATACCACTTGGAATGGGCGTTGTAGGAACGGTTGCCAAAACAGGCATTCCCGAATTAATTAATGATACCTCCAAAGACCCTCGCTATATTATTGATGATGCCCTCCGATTTTCTGAATTGGCCGTACCCATTATTATTGATAATAAAGTAATCGGGGTTATTGATTCTGAGCACCCTGATAAAAATTTCTTTACTTCGGAGCATTTACAAATTCTCAATACGATTGCACTCATGTCTTCTACCCGAATCCTGAATGCTTTTGCGAAAGAAAAATTAAGGGAATACCAAACCAAATTAGAACAAATCGTTGATGAACGAACGGCTAAATTAAAAGAAGTCATCAATGAATTAAAATCTTCGAATTTAGAATTGGAGCAGTATGCCTACGTTGCATCACATGATTTGCAAGAACCCCTCAGAACCATTCGTAGTTTCTTACAATTGATCCAAGAAAGTGAAAAAGGAAATATTTCAGAATCATCAAAAGAATATATTGACTTTGCTGTAAATGGTGCGGAAAGAATGCAAAAACTACTGGAAGGGCTTCTTGAATATTCTAGGGTTCGATCAGAAAAGAAAAAGAAAAAACCGGTAAATCTCAATTCTATTTTATTAATGATTCTTCACAATTTGAATTATATTATTGAAGAAAAAAAAGTCGTCATCAATACGCCAAAAGAATTACCTTCTGTGCTTGGTCATAGTACCCTTCTCCATCAGCTATTTCAAAACCTAATTTCCAATTCAATTAAATTCAGACAAAAAAACATATCGCCAATTATTGACATTCATTTTGAAGAAAAAGAAAAATTTTTTCAATTCGAAATTAAGGACAATGGAATTGGTTTAGAAAAAGATCAAACAGAACGAGTATTTGAATTATTTACCCGACTTCATGCAAGAGAAGAATATGAAGGTAGTGGTCTTGGTTTGAGCCTTTGTCAAAGGATTGTTAAAAAACATGGTGGAGAGATTTCCATTCATTCCGAAGGATTGGGAAAAGGAAGTTTAATCAAATTTACGCTTTCCAAAAATTAATAAATCATAGGTATTTTTCTATTCGCTTCAATAAATAAGGTAGGATTCAGATAACCTGCATATTCTGTGGCATACCCACCGCCTAAAGGCAACGAAACATCATGTCGCAATTCAAAATGTAGATGAGCTTTATAATGTCCATCTGCATTACCGATAGTACCTATTTTATATCCCTTCGGAATAAATGAACCTGCTTTCACAAAAATTTCATCGCAATGAGCATACAAAGATTCTACATAATTGAAAAAACCTTGTCCTTCTAATTTATGCACAACGCGTACTACATTACCCCAACCTTCTCCTGCATCTTCAGCATAAATAACTAGACCATTCGATACAGAATATATCGGCAAACCGATATCGGTATCACCACCACCCAAACCATTCCAATCATCTCCTAAATGAAAATTTTCCATAAAGCCTTGGGCATTGTAGTATCCTTTTGCATTGGGCTTTCCTACCGGAAAGTCAAAGCCATTAGAAATAAATTTTTCTTTATTCAAAAACAAAGAATCCAAGCCTTGTTCCATTGCTAAACGGATATCTTCTTGGGTGAGAACTTTTTCTTTTTTTTCTTTTCCACAACTTAAAACAAAGCAGAAAAAAAATAACATAACGTATAGTATATAATTTCTCAATGTTATCTGCTTAATATTGATACCAATGTTTCCACCAATTCTTTAATCGTTCTTTCATTTTATTTTCTGATGCATTTTTTCCGGGTTCATATATTTTCATCTTAGAAATTTTTTCTGGCAAAAATTCTTGTTGCACAAAGTTGCCTTCAAAATCATGAGAATATTTATAATCTTTTCCGTAATCCATTTTTTTCATCAGAGCGGTTGGGGCATTTCTTACTGATAAAGGTACAGAAAGATTTCCAGTTTCTTTTACCAAACGCATCGCTTTATTAATAGCCATGTACGAAGAGTTACTTTTAGGAGAAGTCGCCAAATAAATTGTACATTGGGATAAAATAATTCTTGCTTCTGGTAAACCCACAACATTTACAGCATTAAACGTAGATTGAGCCAATAATAGAGCATTCGGATTGGCTAGACCGATGTCTTCCGAAGCAGAAATAATTAAACGACGGGCAATGAATTTAATATCTTCCCCTCCTTCCAACATACGGGCTAAATAATAAACAGCCGCATTAGGGTCAGATCCTCTTATGGATTTGATGAAAGCGGAAATCATATCATAATGCTGTTCTCCTCCCTTATCATATAACAAGACGTTATCCTGGAGATTTTTTATGACATTCTCATTATCAATAATAATTTCTTCTTGATCAGAATTTGCATTCAGAACAATTTCTAATAGATTTAATAATTTACGGGCATCGCCTCCAGAAAAGCGAATCAGGGCATCAGTTTCTTTGAGTGTAATCTTTAGTTTTGATAAATATTCATCCTCTTGAATCGCTTTTTCCAGTAGTCCAACCAAATCCTTTTCGTCCAGATGTTTTAAAACATAAACTTGGCAACGGGAAAGCAAGGCAGGAATCACTTCAAATGAAGGATTCTCTGTTGTGGCGCCAATTAAAGTAACCGTTCCCTTCTCTACTGCCCCCAAGAGGGAATCTTGTTGTGATTTACTAAAACGATGAATTTCATCAATAAATAGAATGGGCATTTTCTGATCAAAAAAACGATTATTCTCAGCTTTTTTAATGGTTTCCCTTACATCCTTTACCCCGGAATGAACCGCACTCAAAGTAAAAAAAGCCCGGTTGAGTTGATGGGACATAATCAAGGCTAAAGTCGTTTTCCCTACTCCCGGTGGTCCCCAGAAAATCATCGAAGGTACATGTCCCGATTCGATGGATTTACGCAATACAGCCCCCGTCCCCACTAAATGGGTCTGGCCAACATAATCATCCAAAGATTTGGGTCGCAATCGTTCTGCTAATGGTTTCATTTTAATATTTCGAACATAAATAAAAATCCTCTAGCAATAAAATGCTAGAGGATTTTTTCTAAGAATAAGGTTGACATCAAATTATTTTACCATCATTCTTTTCGAGATAGAACCAAATTCATTAGAAAATGAATAGATGTAAAGACCGGCATCTAACAAAGAAGCATCATATTCGATGACTTCTTCTCCATTCAATCTCATCTCTTCTGTATGAATTAATTCTCCTACCATATTATATACGCTGAACGTATAATCTCCTACTTCTGCATTTACATTGATACGAGTTACTCCAGAAAATGGATTCGGTGTGTTTTGACCAATGGTCAATTGATCATGAATCAGATCTTTTGTAGGAGTAGAAGCTCTTAAATCAATTTGATACGGACAAACTGGAAGATTTACACCACCTACATTGACCAACAATGATTCCAAATCATTATAATCTGCT
Source organism: Saprospiraceae bacterium (assembly GCA_020629255.1). GTDB lineage: Bacteria > Bacteroidota > Bacteroidia > Chitinophagales > Saprospiraceae > JAHDCE01. Next base: position 13,097 of record JAHDDR010000116.1, read on the forward strand.
GGATCTTCTGGTAATGGAAAACGGATAGGATCTACAGGTGGATTTGGGAATCCAGCACCATAAATAAAAGCAGAAATTTCCAAATCATAGATACCTGGCGCGTTTGAATTATCTGGAGTGCCAATTATTTCTAAACACTGTGCTGTTCCAGTAGGGAAAACACAATTTGGAGGATCACATACATAAGTCATTCCTGAAGGCAATCCTGTAATTCCCGGAGGAGTTGCATCTGCCGGATTAAGGGCAACACTATCTAAATTTACAACAGAAATCGAACTGGGAATGAATATGGTAAAAGTAGCTCCAACATATTCTTCATTTACTACAGCAGAATCTTGAGGTACAATTGTATCACAAGGTAATTCATAATCAGCCAAAGGATCAATCCCTAAAAAGTCATCTGGTAGATTTGGATTGGGGGTACATTGGGAATATCCCTGTAACCCTAGTGCAATAAAAGAAATGAGTAAAAATAAATGTTTCATAATACGGAATTTATGTCAATTAAAAGTTAGTTCAATATGAAATTCAGGGAAAAATAAGGGTGCAATATATGAATTTATAGCAGAACTGCTCATATCAAGATATATCTTTTTTAAAGGAATGACTGATAAAAGCCATATCAAAGATTTCGTAAATTTTTATTAAAAATTTCAACAATTTCGCTTGCATCAGAGCGAATAGTCGTTTCTTAAAGTCGCTTCATCCCGATGCATAAAATAAAAATGATATAAGATGTTGGTATTTATAAAAAAAGTATAAATTTGTTTGGCTAGTCAATGGCGAATCTCCCCCATCAAACCATATAAAAACCTAATAAACAATAATTTATAAAAAATTTACATCAAATCTATAGAATTATGATTTATAAATATGCTAAAACAATCATTTGCCTTTTTATGGTATTTTCATTCTATCTTGGATTACAAGGACAAGGTACTGTAAAAGGGATTGTAACAGGCGAAGATCAACCCGATGGACTCATTTCCGCAACCATATCCCTAGGGGCTGAAGGCACTGTTTCCGATTATGATGGTTCTTATGAATTAACGGTTCCTGCTGGAGAAAACACCATAAACATCAGCTATACCGGATACGACACATATACAGAAACATTCACCATTGCCGATGGTGAAACCAAGGAATTGGATGTTGTTCTCTTGTTAACAACCAATCTTTTAAAAACGGCTACCGTTACCAGTGGAAAATTCGAAAAACCATTGGGGGAAGTGACTGTTTCGATGGAAGTCATCAAACCAGCCTTAGCTGAAGCAACAAATTCCAATTCCTTGGATGCCGTTTTAGAACGGATTCCCGGGGTTAGTATTGTCGACGGTCAGGCAAACATACGGGGAGGCTCCGGGTTCTCTTATGGAGCGGGTAGCCGGGTTCTTCTTATGGTGGATGACATTCCAATTCTAGCCGGTGATGCCGGTTTTCCGAACTGGTCGGATGTTCCCGTTGAAAACATAGAGCAGGTGGAAGTAGTAAAAGGAGCTGCATCTGCATTATATGGTTCTTCTGCTTTAAATGGAATCATCAATGTAAGAACGGCTTATGCCAAATCCGAACCGGAAACCCATGTGGCCATGTACACCGATAT
>JAHDDR010000117.1 GCA_020629255.1 Saprospiraceae bacterium
CGACATCGAAGAAATATAAAAGTGAGTGTTTGTTCATAGTTTTTGTTTTTGTCCCTGCTAAATCTTCTTAGCAGGGTTTTTTGTTTCTAGTACTTAAAAGGAACAATTTTGATCCTACCTTTGTTACCTTCGAAATAAGACACCACGATGAAAGATGAAATTGCTGATTTAAGAAGGGATTATAATAATAATACATTACAGATAGAAGAAGTGGAAGCTCTTCCCATTCCTCAATTTTCTAAATGGTTTGATGATGCCATGAAAGGTGGTGTCCTAGAACCCAATGCCATGATTTTATCTACAGTTAATGAGCAAGGAAGACCCTCCTCCAGAGTTGTTTTATTAAAAGGAGTTGATGAAAAAGGATTTATTTTTTATACCAACTATCAAAGTAGGAAAGCTCAAGAATTAGCGGGCAACCCTATGGCGTCTTTGTTATTTAATTGGATGCAGCAGGAACGTCAAATCCGAATAGAGGGAAAAGTCGAATTGTTAGAAGAAAATTTGTCAAATTCATATTACAATAAACGCCCTCTAGGAAGTAGGATAGGAGCTTGGTCTTCACCCCAAAGCCGTTATATACCCAACCGGAAAATTTTAGAAGAAAACGTAAAATCTATCGAGCATCTTTTCGAAGGGAATGAAGAAATATCCAGACCTCCTTTTTGGGGAGGTTTCAGACTCGTTCCGGATAAAATGGAGTTTTGGCAAGGTCGTTCCAATCGCCTTCATGATAGGTTGATGTATTCCCTCGAGTCGGATGGAAGTTGGAGAATCGAAAGAATTGCTCCTTAATTCCCCTTTTTAATAAAAAAATTAGAATTTCGCACAACAATAGATAAAACATGAAACCATCATTGCCTAAAGGTGTACGGGATTTCAAACCCGAAGAAGTAGATAAAAGGAATTTTATTTTTAACACGATTCGTTCCGTATTTGTCAAGTATGGATATCGTCCCATCGAAACACCCGTTATGGAAAATTTGTCTACCCTTACGGGGAAATACGGGGAAGAAGGGGATCGCCTACTTTTTAAAGTATTGAATAATGGGGATTTTCTGAACAAGGCAAATTCTAAAGACTTGGAAGAAAAAAATTCCCAAGCCATTTTGCCTCAAATTTCCAAAAGAGGGCTCCGTTACGACCTCACTGTTCCCTTCGCCCGATTTGTGGTACAGCATCAAAATGATATTGCTTTCCCATTCAAACGATACCAGATACAACCGGTTTGGCGGGCAGATCGACCCCAAAAAGGACGCTATCAAGAATTTTATCAATGCGATGTGGATGTGGTTGGCTCGGATTCCTTAATGTATGAAGCAGAACTCGTTCAGATTTATGATGAGGTGTTCACAGGTTTGGGGCTGGATGTTGTCATCAAAATCAGCAACCGAAAAATATTGGCGGGCATGGCAGAGGCGGCCGGAATACCAAATCAATTTATGGATATGACTATTTCCATTGACAAATTGGATAAAATAGGGGAGCAAGGGGTAAGAGATGAGATGACGAAGAAAAATATTCCAGAGGAGGCTATTGATAAGGTCATGCAGATGCTGGAAGTAAAAACACTCAATGAGTTGGATGGATTTTTCGAGAACTCAGAAACCGGAAAAAAAGGTATTGAGGAATTAAGGACTTTCCACAAATATTTTGATAAAAAAGAAGCGAATAATGAAGTGAATTTTGATATCACTTTGGCTCGGGGCTTGAACTATTATACCGGTTGCATTTTTGAAGTAGCTGCCAAGAACGTTAAAATGGGAAGCATCGGTGGCGGTGGTCGTTACGATGATTTAACCGGTGTATTCGGGATGAAAGATGTTTCGGGAGTAGGAGTATCATTCGGGGCTGCTCGCATTTATGATGTAATGGTAGAGTTGGATTTATTTCCAAAAGTGAGTGAAGCAGCTCTTAAAGTTCTATTGATTTCCTTCGATGAAGAGGCACACCTTTATGCCTTCGATTGCTTGAACCAATTGAGGTCAGCAGGAATCAATTCTGATTTGTATCCCAGTCCTGCCAAGATGAAAAAGCAAATGAAATATGCCAATGCCATCGAAGTACCCTTTATCATCCTTATTGGAGGGAATGAAATGGAAACCGGTCAACTGGGACTGAAAAATATGGAAACAGGAGAGCAAATGTCTTTGTCATTAGAAGACATCATCCGAAAGTTGAAATAAAAAAAATGCCACCACGCTCTGCGTGGTGGCGAAATCAGCAAATCAGAACTAATAACCACAAAAATCTTTCACCACAGGGTGCTTATATGTCTTTACTGAAATAAATCGGCAACCGATATTCTGATGAAACAGAACGACCCTTCTTTTGAGCCGGATACCAATTTGGCATTCCTTCGAATGCTTTGAGTATTTCTCTATTCAATTTTTGGTTTAATCCTTCTATGATTTTTGGGGAATCAATTTGCCCTTTGGCATTAATATTAAAGGTGATTAAGACCCTGCCTCGATAACCCGATACATTTCCGATATGGGTTTGCAAATAAGCCATTAAGGCAGAAGTACCTCCCGGAAAAGAAGCCTTTTTATCTAATTTTGAAGATATAAATGCTTTTTTATCCTCATTTTTTTCCTTGGAGTGAACAAAACTCACAAAACGTTGATGAATCCCATTTTCTCCGGCTTCTTGGATAAAAAGAGTCTCCATTAATACCTTATCAGAGTTCTTGGTTTTGAAAATGACCTGGTATTCTCCAACTTCATGATATACATATTGGGTTCTATTTTTGATGGCTTTATTATTGCCATCACCAAAATCAATATCATGCCGTTCACCATTCGGGTTTTCAATGATAAAACTCAAAGGTTTACCAGAAACAAATTCACCTTTAATCAATAACGAAGGCAAAGAACTTGAAACATAAGTAGAAGTGGATGGAGATGGCGTTGGTTTTTCTCTTTCCGTTTCTGTATTTTCAGCAATGGTTTCTTTTGCTGGTTTGAGATTTACTGAAGGTTCTTTTTTTGGAGATATTTCAGATGATACATTAGTTTTCTCATTGTTGGTACCCGCAGGTTGTGTATCCTCCAATCCATATCTCCAAAAAAGAACCGCTAAAATGCCCAATGAAAGGATGAGAAAAAGTATCAGAAAAACAACCTTTAGTCCTCTTTTCCCTATTCTCCTCTTTTGTTCTATGTACTTTTCTAATTGGTTGATATCCATCATTAGAACATTCAAAAAGTGCAAATTCTCAGTTTGTTTTATGTTCCTACTCTAAAATAGTAAAAATTCCCCATTCTGCAACCGTTTTCTTAAAAAAAACTACCGTTTTCTCGAAAAATAATCCTTTGCCTTGTTTTTTGATCAAAATTCGGGCTTGTGAATATCTCAACTATTTGAAAAGATGATTGTTGATAAATGAAAATATTTTGTTTCTTTAAAGTATGTATAAATACAGAACAACCATATTCAGGAAAGCCCATTTCAATGCTGCACACAGATTGCATAACCCGAAATGGTCGGATGAAAAGAACAAGGAAGTATTCGGCTTATGTAATAATCCGAACTATCACGGTCATAATTATGAAATGGAAGTGGCGATTTCGGGCGAAGTAGATCCGGAAACAGGATACCTTATCGATTTGAAACTGCTCAAAGATGTCATTTATGAACAAATTGAGAAACGATTTGATCACAAGAATTTAAATCTTGAAGTGGATGAATTCAAAAATCTGAATCCTACGGTCGAGAACATTTGTTATGTGATTTGGCAAATCCTAACCCGTCATCTAGATAACCGATATGATATCAGTGTACGCTTGTATGAAACCCCTCGCAACTTTGTTCAATATCCAGCGATAAGCTAAGTCAAGATCAAAAAAAGCCTTGTAAAAAATTACAAGGCTCATTGCTATTCAATATTAAATGTCAGATTAATATATCTATATCTAACGTTTACTAATTCTTTTTGTAACTAAGGTTTCATTATCCGCATCTAGCATTCTTATCATATAGATTCCTTTAGGTAAATCTGCTATGTTGTAAAGGGAGCCTTCAGCAACATCAAAGAAAGTTTTTACCTTTCTACCAATTAAATTGAAAACTTCAATTTGCTCTACAATGCTTGAATTAGATAGTTTGATGAAATTAGAAGCAGGATTAGGGAAAATTTTGATATCCTCTTGTTCCAAATCTTTTACGGGACTTACTGATGCCGTTCCGACCCAAGTAGCTGAAGCTGTATTATTGGCATTGTTCTTATCTGTCATGGATAAAACAACGGTTCCTGTACCTTCTACTGCTGTTCCATTAACCGCATCAGCTCGAAATTGGACTTCCAACCATCTGCTTTCACCAGCAGGAATGACCCAATCTTCACCTGCTGGTGAAGCATCTGTAGTTGAATTATAACAACTTCCTCCTTCTATACAAATGAAAGCCAACCAGCCATCGGGTAAATCATTGGTAACCCTTGCCCATTCTACTTCCATATCTGTAGATGAATTGTTGGTGAAATCAATGAATTCATAATAATTAGCACCATCCATCAGGACATCAACATTAACAGAAGCTTGTTCTGCTACCAAATCCTGAGCCTGCACAGAATATTGGATGAGAAAAAGGATGAAAAGAGGTATAAATTTCTTCATAATTCAACTATTAAATATGGTCAAGCATAATAATGGGTAAAGAAAGCCCGTTATTCTACACAATTATATCAAATTAAACTTAAAAATGCAATAAACATGCCTGTTTATTCATGTTTATATACAATAAAGATGATAATAATTCAAAAGAGGCTGTCCAACAAGTAGAACAGCCTCTAATTTTTTTTAATTATTTCAAGTCTTTTATTCTATGACCAGTTTTTTGGTCAAGAACTTGCCATTTACTTTTACATGGACATTGTAAATGCCTGTGGCGAATTTATCCGTATGGATTGGAACAATCATATCTCCGGATAAATTTAATTGACGAGCATACACTTGCTCTCCCAAAACGTTGAAAATTTCAATGCCAACGTCTTCAGAATCATTTTCCAAATCCACTCTTACATAAGCCATTTCTGAAGCAGGATTAGGGAAAACTTTAACAGTATGATCCTCTAGTAACAAATCTTTTGTTGGCGTGAATTGAGCTTCGGGCATATCTGCACCCAGACCATTTAAAATTTGTCCTGTTGTACTGTTTTCATTATCATGTAACGTAGCAATCAAGTGCATTTTTTCAGGATTCCATGCAGCGCTAATGGTTCTGGTAAACGTATAAGTATAAGTCGTTCCCACTTCTAAATTAGTAGGTAATGATTCTGCTTGCCCGGTAAAACCACCCACAATTGCTCTAGCTACATGATCATATTCCATTTCGCTGGCAGAAACAGGGTTGGTTTGAGTTCTCCAATCGTGCCCAGCGCCATTTAACGCAATATTTTGAGATTGGAAACTGTAGTAATTGGTTTGGGCATAAGTAGCTCCTGTTCCGGTAACATCGTTTTCTGTAAGGATTAGCCCTAAACGATAATCTCCAGTCATGGGTACAATGAAGTCTGCAGTAACTGTTACTGTCAATACATTGTCAATTAAAGATGTTTCGGTAACATTCAATTCTGCTACGGGTACATCATGTTGAAGATCCATATAAGCCGATTCAAATAGATCCGGGTCAATATTAGACCAGCTTGGATTACGATCAGCTGTACCATTGGGCCATCCACCTCCAGTTACACCGGTTAGTCCCGAATCATAATAGTTGACAGCCATTGGGTCGTCATTATGGACTGCTACACCTAAGAATCCTGGATAATTATTCTCCATGTATTCCATAGCGACATGTCCTCTAGGGCACCATCCGCACCAAGTACCGGTAGCCTCTTCAAAAACAATACCTTTTGCTGGAATGAAAGGAACACCAGTTACATCCATATCCATGGTATTATTCGTCGTAACGTTTTCTCCTCCACCATTTACATTGCTTACTTCAACAGTAATGGTATTGGCATCTGCCACTACATTATATGGCATGGTTTGAGTGAATTCATAAGTGCCAAGCATAGGAATGCTAAGCCCAGTAAGTGAATCGGTATGTGGCATAGCATCTGGTCCAGTCCATGTTAATTCTAGTGAAGTGATTTCTGTAGAACCCAAATTGGAAATCATACCTGTGATGCTAATATCTGAACCCGTCATGGCTATAGCATCGAAACTAAGAGAGGTGAGTTCGGCGTCCAAGGGTTCAGGAACAATAATTTGAACATTATCTATATAGGCTCCATAAGTCCATCCACCTCCATCATTATAATGGAAGGCAATCTGGGTAGAAGCACCGGTTAGGGAACTTAAATCGAATTTGTGGTTGTTCACGCTCAAATCATCGTGAGGAGTGACTGTTCCAATTACAGACCAAGTAGCCCCTCCATCTACAGAAGCTTCTACAGTAAGGACTTCTGTTGCATTTTGATAGGATAAGCCTCCAAAAGCTGCATCAAAAGAAATATATCGCCCTTGGCCATCAGAAAAATCTTGGGCAGGCATGATCAAGTAGTCCATACTTTTGTCGCATCCTTCACCGCAGCCGTCGTCATTGCTGGCTGCTACTCGGGAGCCATTATCATCCGGCGACCAAAATTCACTGGATATCTGGGAAACCAGACCTCCGGACCAACCATCAGAAGAGGCATTGTTTTCTTGCATCCAATCGGTAGGAATACCATTTTCAAAATCTTCAGAGAAAGTAACGGTCTGGGCTTGGATACAGAAAGTCCAAATCATTAAAGGAATAAAAAGGTAGAGCTTTTTCATAAATAGAAAGTAATTATTGATTTGTTAATGATTGTTTATAGTCAACCATATCAAATTATAGTCATTGATATGGATAATTAAATTTTAAAGAAAGGGTGTATTTTAGATAATTAATTGCCTAATGTAGTTGTTTGAGGGGTTTTTTGATTCCGAGCAAAGCTAATGAAAAAATGTGAGTATGAAAATTGAGGGGAATTAAATTATGATAAATTGGCATTAAGAAGTCAAAATTGACCCAAAACAGAGGGAGGTTATTATTATACAATTAACCTCCCTTTGCATATTTTTTTAAATTCTCTTAGCCAATGGCCTCTTCTGTTGCTACTTCTTCTTCCAATAGATCTTCTACTTCTTCATCATCCAATTCATCTTTTTCTACTCTAAGATTATCAATAATGAAGGTTTGTCGTTGTGGGGTGTTTTTGCCCATGTAATAAGCCAACAGCTTTTCGATATTCGTTTCCTTGTTCATGATGACAGGTTCCAAGCGGATATCCTCACCAATAAAATCAGAAAACTCGTTGGGTGAGATTTCTCCCAATCCTTTGAATCGGGTAATTTCGGGTTTGCCTCTTAATTTCTTAATAGCACTTTGTTTTTCCTTTTCCGAATAACAATAAAACGTTTGTTTTTTATCCCGAACTCTGAAAAGAGGAGTTTCAAAAATATACAAGTGTCCATTCCTTACCAAGTCAGGGAAAAACTGAAGAAAGAACGTTAAAAGAAGTAAACGGATGTGCATGCCATCCACATCGGCATCGGTAGCGATAACAACTTGATTAAAACGTAAATCATCCAAACCATCTTCAATATTCAAGGCATGTTGCAATAGATGGAATTCTTCATTCTGATAAACAACCTTCTTAGTGAGCCCAAAACAATTCAATGGTTTTCCTCTGAGGCTGAATACGGCTTGGGTCTGTACATTTCTTGCTTTGGTAATAGAGCCACTGGCAGAATCTCCCTCGGTGATAAAAATAGTGCTTGCATTTTTTATGTCGATATCCCCTTTTTTATCATTATAATGAATGCGGCAATCCCTCAGTTTTTTATTGTGAACCTTCGATTTCCTTGCCCGTTCGTTGGCAATTTTTTTGATGCCGGCAATTTCCTTTCTTTCTCGTTCCGATTGAAGGATTCGTTTTAATAAGGCCTCTGCCGTATCTTTGTTTTGATGCAGATATTTATCCAGCTCTTTCTTTACAAAATCCAAAACGAATTTCTTGACGGTAGGACCATTGGGTCCGACATTGATAGAACCTAATTTGGTTTTGGTCTGTGATTCGAAAACCGGTTCCTCTACACGTACGCTGATAGCTCCTAGAATAGAAGCACGGATATCTTTGGCATCATAGCTTTTTTTGTAAAAATCCCGGACTGTTTGTACTATGGCATCACGGAAAGCCAACAAATGGGTTCCCCCTTGCGTTGTATTTTGTCCATTGACAAAAGAATGATATTGTTCTCCGTATTGATTACCGTGTGTCAATGCAATTTCAATATCATGGCCTTTAAGATGAATGATAGGGTAGCGGTGAGTTTCTACATCTGTTTTTCGGGTCATCAAATCATAAAGACCCTTTTTGGAAACAATGGTTTTTCCATTGAATATGATTTTAAGCCCCGCATTCAAGTAGGCATAATTCCAAAGTTGGTCTTCAACATAGTCAAGAACGAATTTATAATTCTTAAAAATGCTGAAATCGGGAACGAAAGAGACCATGGTTCCATTTTCCTCATCCGTTTTAGATATCCGATGCTCTTTAATAATGTCACCTCGTTCGAACTCGACCACTTTGGCCTTGCCATCCCGAATGGCTTGTACATAGAAATAATCAGAGAGTGCATTTACTGCTTTTGTACCTACACCGTTCAGACCTACAGATTTTTTGAATGCTTTGGAGTCGTATTTACCACCGGTATTGATTTTGGAAACACAATCCACTACTTTACCCAAAGGAATGCCCCGTCCGTAATCACGTATGGTGACTTGCCCTTCTTCGATATTCACTTCAATATGTTGACCATGCCCCATTACATATTCATCGATACAATTATCAATGATTTCTTTCACCAGAATATAAATGCCATCATCGGCGGAGGAGCCATTTCCGAGTTTTCCGATATACATACCCGGACGTAGTCGAATATGTTCTTTCCAATCGAGTGAACGGATATTATCTTCTGTATAATTTACTTTGGCCATAATTTAGATATGCGGTTTTCTGAAAAGTAGTTCTGATTCAAATTACAAAAAAACGAATTTTATTTAAAACAATTTATGGTTACAAATATAATTATAAAATTTTTTGTTTTCAAATTTTATTGGTCCTCATATTTGGAAAATTACAATTGGATTTTGGAATTGTTTATTTTTGAGGTAGAAACCAGATGAAGAACATCGTTTATGTTGTGAATTAATTTGATGTTCAATTTAAAACGATGAAATCTTATTCTATATTCTTATTTCTTTTATTGGGTTGTTTTGTCTTTGTGCAAGGACAAGACATTGGCACGGTTTCCATTTATTCGGCAGAATTCGAAAATGTGGCTACGGCTTCTGGAGAATTATATGATCCTGAAGCATTTACCGGAGGGCACCGATCTTTGCCTTTTGGAACAATCGTCCGTTTAAGGAATCTCAAGGATGGAAGAAAAATAGATGTCATGATAAATGATAGGGCAGCCTTTGTTGAGGGACAAATGATCGAGATTTCATCATCTGCTGCTCGACGAATCGGAGTTCGGAATAATAATAAAATCACAATGGAAGTGGTGAGTTTGGGTTTTGAAGAGGAAGAATTGATTTCAAATTCAGTAGTTCCAGAAACAGAGAAAGAATTGTCTGATGATGTCGGAAATATGAATGAGGAAGAATCCACTCAAGAAGAAAAGCCCATTGCCAGCATTTATACAGAACCCATTGATGAACCTGAAAGTGAAATGGTAGAAACTACAGAAGAAGAAACTTACGAAGAAGTACTGGATGAACCCATAGTTGAGGAACAGAAAATCGAAGAAGATAATACTGAATATGATGATGGGGCTATTCCTGCTTTTGATTTGCTTCCCCTCAACAAAAAAGGGTTTAAGGCATTTGATACTTATGTAGTTTCCACAAACCATATTCAAATGGAGGGTTATGGTTTACAAATGGGCATTTACAAACAATTGAACAGTGCCATGAAAAAAACGGCGATTCTCCAAGGAAGTTGGGGTTGTGATGTAATAGTCGTTAGGAAAGGGGAACTGTATTTTGTTATCGTTGGTCCTTTTTCTGATAAAGCTTCTGCGGACGAGTATGATGATTTATCCAAGTTGGTGGGCGAAGAAGGGGTGGTGGTTCGTTTATCGAGATTGGCCAATTATCCAAGTTTCGTATTGTTTTCACAAAGAAAAGGAGAACAGGGCTTTGCTGTTTCTATTAGCACTTTTGAAGAATCGGAAAATATTTTACAACAATATAAAGAATGGGAAACATCCTATTCGGATATTATGATCCAATCAAGGAAAAGTGAGGGAGAATTACCGGAGTATCGAATATTGGTCGGTTCTTTTTATTCGGAAGATGAAGCCCAAAGTTATCTTGAAGATATTCGAAATAATCATGTGGGAGCGAAAGTGGTATCCTATTAAAAATATTATCTTTATTGTAAGTTGGAATAATTATTCTTTTTAAAATCGGAATTAGATGAATCAAGAAAACGGGGCTTGGAAAAAAGAAGTGGATCTACTCGATCAATTATTCCCTTTTCACATCATTCTTGATTTTGATTTACAGGTCATTCATACAGGGCCCAAAGTATATAAAATTCATTCTTCTTGTAAAATAGGTTCTACATTTTTGGATTGTTTTACCCCGCTCAGACCTAAAGAACTAAAACACCCAGAAGATTTTGAAAATGCAAGCCATTCCATCATTATTGTAAAAAGTACGGTAAAAAAGGATTTGAAATTCCGTATCCAAGCAGTGATGCATGAAGAACCCAATGCTATTATTTTATTATGTAGCCCGATTTTATTAAAAGTGCAAGAAGTAAAAGATTTGGATTTGAAATTCAAGGATTTTCCGGTACACGATACACTTCCTGATTTTTTATTCATGCTTTATGCACAAGAAAATACCATTCTGGAAACAGAAGAATTAGCAAGGAAGTTCAAACACCAAGCAGAACGGTTGGAAAAAATGTCTGAATTGATGAGGCAGTTTAGTAGCATTGTTGCCCATAATTTGAGGTCACCCATTATGGGGTTAAAAACCTTGCATAATTTTTATATCGATCAATTCGAAAATCTAACTGAAGATGAAAAAGGAAATTATAAGGATAAATTCCTAGAAAGAACAGATTATTTGATTTCACTCACGGAAAAATTATGGAAATTTACAAGCGTTGGCCAATCCATTCGCCAACCAAGAGAATTGAATGTAGAAGAATTAATTGTAGAAATAATCGAACAACAAAACAAAGACGATGTAAAAGTGGAATTCGAAAATAAAATTCCAAACCTAATTTTATTTAAAGAGGATGTAGTAGAATTATTTTTTAATGTGATTTCTAATGCTATAAATTATAGGTCTAACGGATATTGTATGATTACGATTTCTTCCAAAGAAATAAAAAATGATTTTATCGAATTTACAATATCGGATAATGGTATCGGCATCGAAAAAAAATACCATGATAAAGTTTTTAAACCCTTCGAAATTTTAGGGAAAAAATACGATTCCCTCGGTATGGGTTTAACGATGGTAAAAAGAATTGTAGAATATTATGAAGGGGAAGTCCGCTTGGAATCGGAATTAGGAAAAGGGACAAAAGTAATTTTTTCCTTGCCTAAGAATATCGAGCAATTAGGAAACCTAGAATAAAAAATATCTACAATACACGACAGAACACTACTTTTTTTATTCCATCCTGCCCAAAAAATGAAATGTTTATCTTTTTTTTATTAAATTGGTTAAAAATCCTAATTTTTGACTGTCCCAAAACGGCTTCTATACAGCATCCGCTAAAATTTATGCCTGTCTAAAATTTTCAAAACTAGGTTTTTTTAAAGTTCTATATACTTCTGAAAACGAATACATTCAAGTTGCTTTGTAACTTGAAACCATAGCCAAATAGTTGGATAGATCATAGAATAATTGTTTAATGGAATTCTATGGCTGGCTATGGACATTACGGATTCAATCGCAACTTAAATCATTACCCTATTTTTTAACAATTTTTAAATAATAAAATCATGAGACTCAAAATTACCCTTCTTTTTATGCTTTGCATTTTTTCTACAAATACCCATTTATTTTCCCAATCAACTTCAAATGCATGTATTCCTTCTGCTCCAGCCATTGTAAATGGAGTCGCAGATTTTTCAGCATCCGGTTCATTCAGTTTTCCTGATGTTCCGACAGGGCAAGTCATAGAATTAATTATAACAGAAGGAAATGTAAACGTTTTTATTGAAATATGTTCTACGATCCCTGACGGATGGGAAGATGGTCAATTTGATTCTAATCTTGCTGTTTTAGATGGAAATGGACCAACGGCCAATGCTTTGCAAGTGATAGATGATGGTTGTACCAATGGAGCGGGTCCTAATTTTTGGGGTCCGTCAACCGGGACATTTCCTGCTACCACGGTGGGGACATACTACCTCTATCTTTCTGAATGGAATTTCTATGATCCAGCATATGATAATCCATGTATAGTAGATGGAGTGAACTCGTATACCATCAATATAACAATGACAGAAATCGTCTGCGAGGCAGGAAGCATCGTTTCTCCTTCTTCTTACACTGAACTGTGTGAAGATGAATCAACGTGTATTGAAATTGAGGGAAATGAATCGAGTAGCGACATTTATTTTATCAACTTTGATAATTCTCTTGGAGGAACAGGAGCAATAGATAGTGAATATAAATTAATTAACCTTTCTAGTACCGATTTTCCTTATTGTCTTGATAGTGGTTTGAATGGCCTTTTAGCAGAAAATGGCTTCGAACCTATGTCTGGCTTGTGGAATATTACAGTGGGAACAGAAAATGGGCAAGAAGGATGTGATACGACCAATATGATACAAATTAATTTTTCAGAATATCAAAATTGTAAAGATGTTTATGGTATTGTGTATAATGATTTCAATGAAGATTGTGTTATGAATGCATCAGAAGGAGCCTTGGAGGGGCAAATAGGAATTATTGAGCCAGGGGGTATATATGTGGAAACCAATAGCGAAGGTGTTTGGTATCGTGATTCGTTGCCTTTAGGAGATTATACTATTACTTTTCCTTCTAATGAAATATGGGACGCATCTTGTAGTTCGTCAATCAATTTCACCATTGTTGATCCGGATAGTACCGTCAATGCCGGAAACTTAGGATTGCATTCGTTGATAGAATGTACAGATCCGACGGTAAGTATCCATATGCCTTTCATGCGTCCCTGTTTTCAAGACCAAAGAATTCTTGTAATGGTATGCAATGATAATTCGGCTTCAGCTATATTAGAAAATCCATCTGTTCAAGTAGAATTGGATCCATTCATTATACCAACCAATTCAAGTTTGCCTTATACAGATTTAGGAAATAATTTACTCGAATTTTATTTAATCAATAACTTGCTCCCAAGTGCCTGTGAATCTTTTTGGATTGATGCCACCGTAGATTGTAATGCCGTATTAGGGCAAACCCTTTGTATGGAAGCAGAACTGTTCCCTCAAGTCGAATGTAATTTTGATACGATTCCGGCACCTCCCAATCCTAATATAACCCCTTGTACATTACCCTGGGATAAATCGAGTTTAAGTGTAGAGGGCTATTGCCAGAATGATAGTATTTATTTCGAAATAACAAATACAGGAGATTTTGGAGAAGGTGACATGGACTGCTGGGCTCCGGTTTCGATTTTTATTGATGGAGAACTTTTCTTGTTTGATTCCATACAATTGCAAGGAGGTGAAACAATTATTTATTCTTTTGAGGGTACAGGGCAAACATGGCATTTATTAACGGAGCAACACCCTTTGCATCCGGGGAATTCGAACCCAAATGCGTTTGTCGAAAATTGTGGAGATTCCCAAAATTGGACACCCGACTTGGTCAATATTTTTCCTCAAGATGATGCGGATCCTATAATTGATATTTATTGTGATGTTGTAACGGGAAGTTATGATCCGAATGATAAAACGGGTTATCCGAAGGGAGTCACAGATGAACACCTCATACGCCCGAATCAGAAAATGGAATATCGTATTCGATTCCAAAATACAGGAACAGACACAGCCTTTACCGTCGTCATTCGTGATACTTTGGAAACTGATTTTGATATTTATTCTGTTCAATCCGGAGTTGCCAGCCATCCGTATTCTTTCCAAATTTATGGCCCTAGGGTGTTGGAATGGACATTCGATAATATTTTATTGCCGGATAGTACCACTAATGAAGCTGCGAGTCATGGCTTTATTTATTTTAGTGTGGATCAAAATCCAAATTTACCGGAAGGAACATTATTACATAATAGCGCTGGTATTTATTTTGATTATAATGCACCAATCATTACAAATCTGACAGAGCATAAAATTGATTATTTCTTGGCAGATGGTACAACTCCCAATATTAATATTGAACCGACAAATTCATATTTTGAAGTATATCCTAATCCCACAGAAAAAGATATGATTCTTGATTTGAAGAAAACATATAAAAATGTCAATGTCAAAATTACGAATGTGACCGGACAAATTGTTTTTCAAAATAAATTTGTACGAACGGATAAGGTTCAATTACAATTGGAACAAGATCCAGGAATCTATTTTATAGAAATAGTAACGAATGATGGAACATCAGAAACATTTAAAATTGTAAAACACTAGCTAGCCATATTTATAATGGCTTGAAAATAAATCTGAGTTCATCCCAAATTTTCA
>JAHDDR010000118.1 GCA_020629255.1 Saprospiraceae bacterium
TTCCGGCAATTCCTTGTCCTCCACCTACACAAGCCGTCACCATACCATATTTCTGCCCACGTCTTCTCATTTCGCTGAAAAGTTGTGTGGACAATTTGGCTCCGGTACATCCCAATGGGTGACCCAAAGCGATGGCTCCACCATTTACATTTACGATGTCCGGATTCAACCCAGCTTCTTGGATAACCGCTAACGATTGAGCAGCAAAGGCTTCATTCAATTCGATTTGATCGATGTCATTCAATTTCAAACCCGCTTGTTTCAAAGCTTTAGGAATGGCTGCACAAGGTCCGATCCCCATATACAAAGGTTCAACACCTGCAACGGCACAAGATGCCATACGAGCAATCGGTTGTAGCCCTAATTCCTTCACCATTTCTCCAGACATCACACAAACGAACGCTGCTCCATCTGACATTTGGGATGAATTTCCCGCTGTTACAGATCCTTTTTGTGCAAATACTGGGCGAAGCCTTGCCAAACCTTCTACAGATGTACCTCTACGAACACCTTCGTCCATATCAACGGTCCATTCTTTCTCTTTTCGTTTGTCATTTTCGACATACACCTGCTTCACCGTTACCGGAACGATTTCATCCTTGAACTTTCCGGCATCAATGGCAGCAGCAGCTTTAGCATGCGAGTTGGTAGAAAATTCATCTTGTTGTGTACGTGTAATTCCATACTTGTTGGCTACCGCTTCGGCTGTTAATCCCATGCCCACCACATAATCGGGTGTATTGGAAGCGACTTGGTAAGAAGGAGCCAGTTTATAACCGGTCATGGGTATCATGGTCATGTTTTCTGTTCCTCCGGCAATGATACATTCCGCCATTCCCGCTTGGATTTTTGCCACAGCAATCGAAATCGTTTCCAGACCGGATGCACAATATCGATTCACGGTCATTCCGGGTACTTCTTTACCCAGGGCACGCATAGAAATTTGTCGACCAATTTGAAGACCTTGTTCTCCTTCCGGATTGGCACAACCTACAATCATGTCATCGACTCTTGCCGGATCCAATTCTGGTAATGATGCTGCTAAATGTTTTACGACATCTACAGCCAAATCATCAGAACGGTAAAAACGGAACCCCCCTTTCTTGGCTCTCGCCACCGCTGATCTATATGCTTTTACTATATATACTTCACGCATTTTTTTTGATTTTAAAGATTTTTAGATGATTAGATGTATAGACCATTAGATATTTAGATTTTTTGGGATGCTTTTTGTTTTTGTAATAATTTTTTGAAACCAAATATCATTTTTTGGACTTCATGAATATTTCTTACAATTTTTTTAGCATCATTTTCTTGTATGAAATTTAAATCAAATGCAAGGATAATCTGCGTTTCTAATTCGCATGCCGAGCCGTGGGCAATATCTAAAAATTGAGCGAATTGAGGAATCGTTCCTCTTCCACAACCTTCTGCGATATTAGAAGGAATAGAAACGGCAGCTCTTTTAATTTGCGATGTCAATCCAAATGTTTCCTCTTTTGGAAAAGATTGCGAAATGATATAAATTTCTTTTACAAGTAGTCTGGATTTTTGCCAAACTTTCAATTCTCTGAAATTATGAGTATGCTTCATGGCCAAAAATCTCTATATCTAAATATCTAGTGATTCTCTAAATCTATTAATTCCTAAGTGGCTTATTCGTTTGTAACATATGTTGTATACGTTCCAATGTTTTTTGTTCACCACAAAGACTCAAGAAAGCTTCCCGTTCTATATCCAATAAATATTGTTCAGAAACTTTTTGCGGAGCAGATAAATCACCACCACAAAGTACATAAGCAATTTTATTCGCGATTTTGATATCATGTTCTGAAGCAAACTTACCCAACTTCAAAGAATGTGATGCGGTATAAAGAGCCGCCAATCCGGTTCTACCTAACACATCAATATCCGTTCTTTTAATCGGTTGTGTATAATTAGGAGTCAATTCAAGAACCTTCCTTTTTGCTTCGCCTATATTTCTTGCTGTATTTACACAAACACTATCCTTGCTATTCAAATAACCATGTTTGAAAGCCTCATGAGCAGAAGTTGCCACAGAAGCCATTGCCAATGTTTTGAATTTTTCAATCAAAGAAGGAATCTGAACATCTCCTTGTACGAATCCATCAGAAGCACGTAGTGCGAACTCCTTGGTTCCACCACCACCCGGAATTAGGCCAACACCCACTTCCACCAATCCGATATAAGACTCAGTTGCACAAACCGCCGCATCACAATGCATGATGGTTTCGCATCCTCCACCGAATACATATCCTTGCGTAGCAGCTACAACCGGAATGCTAGAATATCGACAACGCATCGTGGTTTGTTGGAAGGCATTCACCGCAAAATTCAATTCATCGAATTCTTGCTGATAAGCCATCATGGCAATCATCATCAAATTGGCACCAACAGAGAAATGTTCTGCATTGTTACCGATAACCACACCTCTCCAACCTTCATCCTCGGCCAATTGGATGGTATCATTGATGCCTTTTAGAACACCTTCACCAATGGAGTTCATCTTAGAACGGAATTCCAAGCAAAGCACACCGTCACCAATGTCATGAGCAACAGCTTCGGCATTTTCATACACCGGTTTTTGAGTCGCTCTCAAATTATCAAGGATGATAAATGATTCTGCACCAGGAACCGACTTATAAGATTTGGAAGTGATATCATAATAATGATTGACACCATTTTCTAATTTATAGAAAGTATCATGACCAGCAGCCACCATGTCATGTACCCATTGTGCGACGGTCTGACCTTCTTTTTCAGCTGCTTCGATTCCTGCTTTGGCTCCTAGCATATCCCAATATTGGAACGGACCCACTTCCCAAGCGAAACCCGCACGTAGAGCATCGTCGATAGAGTAGAGGTGATCCGATATTTCAGGAATACGATTCGATACATAAGCGAACAAGGCTCCTAATGATTTTTGAACCAAAAGAGCTGCTTTATCATCATGCTTGAAGAAGGATTTGATTCTTCCCGAAAGGTTCTCAATTTGTTTGGTCGCATCCAAAGAAGCGAATTTTACTCTTTCTTTTGGACGATATTCTAATTTCTTCAAATCCAAAGCCAAGACGATTCTTTTTCCTTTATCATCTCTATCGTTGGTTTTCTTATAAAAACCTTGCCCAGATTTGTCTCCATAAAATTTATTTTCCTCCAGGAATTTAGTGTAGGATGGAGCCGTGAAAGCACTTTTTTGTTCATCATCCTCGCAACGGGTACGAATAACTTCCACAACTTTTGCTGAAGTATCATGTCCCACCAAATCACCCAAACGGAAAACACCCGTTCTTGGACGACCCATCGGTTTGCCTGTAACTCGATCCACTTCCTCAATGGTCATGTCCAATTCTTCAGTTAGCTGATAAATTTTAGACATGGCGTAAACACCCACTCTGTTGGCAATGAATGCCGGTGTATCCTTACACAAAACCGGAGTCTTGCCTAAATAAACATCGGAGTAGTGGGTTAGGAAATCTACTACAGAAGGGTCTGTATCCGGAGTAGGTATGATTTCGAAAAGTTTCAAATAACGGGGAGGATTGAAGAAGTGGGTGCCGCAGAAATTCTTTTTGAAATCATCACTTCTACCTTCCGCCATTAGGTGGATTGGAATACTTGAAGTATTAGACGTAATCAAAGCTCCTTCTTTGCGATATTTCTCCACCTTTTCGAAGACTTGCTGCTTGATGTCCAGCCGTTCGATAACGACTTCAATGATCCAATCGCAATCGGCGATGTCTTTCATGTTGTCATCGAAATTACCCACTTTGATTCTGTCTGCAAAGCTCTTGCGGTACAAGGCGGCAGGCTTGGATTTAAGTAAGGCTTTCTTGGCATTGTTGACAATAGAATTCCGCTTGGCAGGAATCTTTTTTTCTTCGTCTGTCAGGTTGAACGGAACAATATCCAGCATTAAGACATCTAGACCAATATTGGCAAAATGTGCAGCAATGCCTGCTCCCATCACTCCCGAACCTAAGACGGCAACCTTTTTGATTTTTCTACTCATCTTTTTATTCGATGTGGTTTTAGAATGAGCCTCTAAAGTAGGCGTTTCCATATTTTGAAAATTTTATTTTGTGATAATGAGGTGAAATACTTGATAATACTACCTCAACAATTGAAATCAGAAAAAGTTAGCGAATTTTCGCTAACTTTGCAAATGTAACGATTGTAAAGCAAAATCACAACTTATATTTGTTGATTTGTATATATGAACAAAGGGGATTTTTTCATGTTTATGCGATATGATATTTCATTTAGCCATTAGTTTTGGCATATCGGATACATATGGCTCTAATAAAGGAACTAAAACCCTAATAAATCCAAATCATACTAGTATTTTTGTTTTTCACTAAAAGCTGATATCCCATATTGCAACTTTTTAGAAATTAAAAGCAATGAGAACACACACATCCATTATCCCTAAATTATTCATTCTAGTCCTTTTTTGTCTGCTCTTATTTTTGGAGGCAAGAGCTACCCATTTTATGGGTGGAGAAATTACCTATGAATGCATATCCGGGAATACTTATAAAGTCAACCTAACGGTATATAAAGATTGTAATGGAGGTGGCGAGTTCGATTCGTTATTGGTCATTAATCTTGATGCTCCCCAATGCGGTTTGGAATCATCACAAACCTTGGTAATCAATCAAAATTATCCGATTATAATTACTCCCTTGTGTACTCAAGTTCCTGATTTATGCGAAGAACCTGGAGGGGCATTCGGTGTGGAAGAATACTTGTATGAAGGTTTGGTAACCTTACCGGATAATTGCCCGAGGGTTTATGTGAGTTATCGGGATTGTTGTCGGAATGGAGCGATCACAACCATGCTGATACCCGAAATTGAGGATTATTATATTGCTGCAATGATCAACACAAAAGATGTCGATTGTAATGTTTCGCCAAAGTTTACCAATAGTCCAACGCCTTTTTTATGTGTAGGGCAAGAAGTGAATTATAATCATGGTGTAACGGATGAGGATGGAGATCAATTGGTGTTCAGTTTGGTCGATTGTTTTGATGGTTTTGAAAATCCGGTAGAATATCAGGCTCCTTTTTCCGGAACCAATCCATTATCGGTAGATATTAATGGTATTTCTATTGATCCCAATACGGGGGGGATCACATTTACACCCTCCGTATTGCAAGTGGGTGTGATTTGTGTTTTGGTGGAAGAATTCAGAAATGGTGTGAAGATTGGAGAAGTGATTCGTGATATTCAATTTACTGTATTGGATTGTAGTACGAATACAATTGATGAAAACATACTTCCGGTTCTTTCCGGAATGGATGGTACGGCCGATGCCTCAGGAACAACAGGTGATTTTTCTGTTGATGTGTGCTTCGGTTTTGAAGTGTGCTTTAGTGTAGTGGGCTTTGATATGGATGGGCATTTGTTGGATCTATCTTGGAATGAAGGAATTGAAGGTGCTAGTTTCCAAGCCTTCGGCAATGGTACAACCAATGTAAGTGCCGATTTTTGTTGGACGCCTACTATTGATAATATCGGGGTGAATTTTTTCACGATTACCGCAAGGGATAATGCTTGTAATATCAATGGGGTGAACACCTATACATTTACTATCAATGTGATTGATGAAATGTTGGATTTTACCTATGTCCAAGATACAGTTTCTTGTCCGGGAGAAAGCGATGGTTCTGCTACTTTGACCATCAACAGCCCCTTGGCTTCTCCCCAAATCACTTGGCCCACCAATCCGCCGCAGATCGGGCCAACGGCAACGGGTTTGTCGGCTGGCTGGTACCAGGTATTGATTGAAGATCCTTCCTTGCTTTGTCAGGCAGTACCGGTGGCTGTTCAAATTGTGGAACGGGAGCCTTTGGGAGTTGATATAGATAGCACTGCATTTCAAGAAGTTTCCTGTGGCGGCTATCAAGATGGTACATTGTCCATTACTGTTTCGGGAGGAGCAACACCATACAATATAGAATGGTCTAACATGATGAATGGAGCCACACTTACGGGAATCGGAGCGGGTACTTATACCGTCACCATTACCGATAATGAAGGTTGTACTATTTCTTCCTTCTATGAAATGACTGAACCTGATACCATTACATCTAATTCTTTTGTCAGTGATTTTAATGGCTTTGGTGTAACGTGTATTGGAGGAAATGATGGCTTCATAAATGTTTCGGCATCCGGCGGAAGCCCTCCTTATAGTTATACTTGGTCGAGTGGACAGACTACTGGAAATATATCCGAATTAACGTCAGGTACATACACTGTGTTTGTTCAAGATAATAATGCTTGTATTGATTCCTTGGTTTTTGACTTAACGGAGCCGACAATGTTGGAATCCTCTTTAGGGCAAATACCCACTACTTGTTTCGATTCTAAGGACGGAAGCATTGTTGTGGAAGAAATTACCGGAGCAGTACCTCCTTATAGTTGGTCTTTGGATGCCATTGGTTTTGGAGAAATCATGGACTATCCGTTAGTTGTGCCCAATCAATATCGAGGCGATCAAATTATTTATTTTAGAGATGCCATAGGTTGTGTATATAGCGATACGGTTTTTGTAGATTCTCCGGATTCGTTATATATAAATGTCGTTCCTGCTGATACTACTTTAGCTTTAGGGGATTCGATAGATATTGCTTTTTCTACCAATTCTGATGGACCTTTATCATCTTTGACTTGGACATCGAATGTTCCCTTGGATTGTGATTCTTGTTTGACATTTAATTATACACCGTTGGATTTGACGGAATTCCAAATTGAAATTATTGAAGAGGAATATGGTTGTAGGGCAGTGGGTGTAGGAACGGTTCGGGTAGCTTCGGATGATTTCGTATATGTACCTAACGTTTTTACTCCGAATGAAGATGGCTTTAATGATCGATTTAATGTTTTTGCCAATACGGCTGCCGTTACAAATATCAGCTATTTTAGGGTTTTTGATCGTTGGGGTGAATTGGTGTATGAAAATGAAAATTTCCAACCCAATGATATTGAAATAGGTTGGGATGGTAATTTAGGAGGAGAAAAAATGATGTCGGGTGTGTATATTTATACGCTAGAGGTTGATTATCTAGATAACACCAGAAGGTTCTTTTCCGGAGATGTAACCTTAATTCGATAACATCCATTTTTAATGCCCCAAATATCTACAAATAGAGCATTAATTTTATTGACTATTTTTTTTGTCGCATTAAAATTAAGCTATTTTTTATTAGCCATAATTTGTAGTCCGATTGATAGTCCGTATGTGAATTATCATTATGGATTTGATTTGGAAAGCTTCTGCCATTTGTTGATGCGGAAGGATTCGGGGTGGTATCAGAATATAGCAGAAAATGGCTACCCCATAGGCGAATTATTGTCAGATGGTTCAAGAAAAATTGATTTTTCGATGGGACAATCTGCTTGGGCTTTTTTTCCAGGTTATCCCTATTTTAATCGTTTTATTTCTGATTTGTTTTCGATCAGCCTTCCTTCGTCAGCCTTCTTGAATTCAATTTTATTTTCCTTTTTAGGAATGTATGGTTTTTTTATTTTTTGTAAGAATTTTTGGAAAGATAATTCTAAGGCATTTTATGCTACTTTAGTTTTATTTTTATTTCCTTTTCATTACTTCTTTTCGATGTTCCTGACTGAAGCTCCTTTTTTTGCTTTTCTTATTTGGATATTCATAGCCCTCCATCATAAAAAAATATTCTGGGCGAGTCTTTTATTTATTTCACTCGTTATGATTCGACCTAACGGATTGTTTATGATGATTCCGGCATTTTTTTATTACTTGGAACGGAAAGGAATCTCTTTATGGGAAGCCTATAAAAATAAAGATGCATATCTAGCCTTGCTACTTGGCATCCCTGCTTTTATTGTTTTTATGATGTATGCGTTGTATCAACATAAAATGACGGGTTATTATTTTGCATTCAGCCAAGCACAACAGGGGTGGGGGAAAGAATTTATGTTTCCTTTGTTTGCATTGTTCAAGCAAGGGAATTTGAATTACCAAGTTACATCTGTGTATGTAGTGTTGGTTAGTATTTTCATTTTTGTGTATAGAAAAAGATTTTCCTTTAGTTTTATGGTGATGGTTTTGATTAATATTTTATTGCCATTAAGTGCAGGGTCGACCAATTCAATGATTCGTTATCTTTCTATTGTGTTTCCCCTTTTTATAGTATTGTCTGATGTATTATATGGGGTCAAATATAAGAAAGCCATGCTAACCATAATTTTAATTTTACATGGGCTTAGCTTTTATATCTGGTTGATAGATTATCCGCTTGGATTTTAAATTAATAGACCCATATATCTTTCTCCTCAAAAATCAATGCCTCGGAATTGTCTTTTTGTCCTTGTTTGATTTTATCCATACAATCTTTTAAGGCAGTTTGAAGGGCGGGCAACGTCCATTTACCAAAAAGAGTGTGGCCCCCTTCGTATCTTTGTAGCATGTACTCTTCGGGTGTTGTTACATACCCAGCATAAGCATTGGCATAAGGAGAAAGAATAACATGATCAATTCCATGAGATTGTAGACCATCCTTAAGTGTTTTTCTTAATCGTCTGCCAGACATTGTCGTGAGTTCTAGGGGGAAGCCAACAATGGCAATATTACCCAAAATGAAAAATTGTAAAGGCAGTCTTGAGATGAGCCAAGGAAGCGCTTTTGTTTTATTCTTTTTTACAGCATCCTTTATGAAAGTAATGGATTTTTCAAGTATCCCTGGAATTGGAATTTGACCCCCATGATCCAACCAAACAAATTTACCCGTATTCCCTTCTATGGCTATATGTTTTGGGTTTTGAGTATCATGTTTTAATCGTAAATAATCCCGGAATTCTTTTGAGCGGTTTTCATCGTCCATCCATTTCACTTCATTTTTTTTATGGATGTCTAATGCAACCCTTAAAAAAGTGCCTACGGGTTTAATCGCTCCGGGACCTTCTACCGTTCCTTCTAGGAAACTGACACCTAGACATGCACCAGAGGTTCTTTTGTTTTTTTCGCCATCCGTAAATTCAGGATCACAAATAATATTTGAAAATTCGATATAACTTTGGAAGGATTCGATTCTGTTGGAAAAATTATTGATGCTTTTTATTCCTTCGGAAATACTCCTTGCTTTTTGGTATTGTAAATCGCCGGTATATTGAGCGGATTTGTAATCGTCTTTATATTTTCCTCTTGTCCATTGTTTTCTTACATCCCATAGATAGTTGGGCGAAACATCACCGCAGGCATCTTGTGCGAAAATGCAAATTGTATTTTCGTCTTTGTATTTTTCTTGATAATATCTTTCAAAATATTCTGAAGCGTAACCTTTGTTGTCTGCACAGATTTTGTATTGGTCATTTGAAACACTTGTACAGTGCGTTCCAAACCAATTAATGTTAGCAATTATCCGACCGTTCTCATCTTCGAATTGTAGCATTTTCATATCTCGATCGCAAGCCAAATGCCATTCTTCCTTTTTTAATTTCTGTTTAATTTCCTTATTCTCATTATAAGCATCAAGGGAACGATTAAACGCTACTTCTTCTTTTTCATCAAAGATGCCGGTACCCATTTTTAATTTTGCGGGTTTCAGTTTTACATGAGCCATGACAATTGATTGCACGATACCATTTCTCATGTGTGCCCAAAGTTCTTTTTTGAAGCCTGGGGCAGGGATGTTATATACAAAGTGTTGCCCATAACCAGCAGGAGAACAATGTGTATGTTGTGCAGTTATCATGATGTTCGAATCATCCAGTCCTAATTGTGGGAATTCTGATTTTAATTTTTGAACCACACCCTGTTTTAAATAAATCGTACAAAAACCGACTTCTATATTCACGAAGCAAATTTTCTTTCCTTCATTTTTGATAATTACCGCCCTTGAATGGAGCTGACTTTCTATTCCTTTGGCTCTATGGAAGGGTCTGCCATATCCCAACATGGTATAACCATACCTGAAATAAGTAATGTCTGTTTTTGCTGCTCCTACGTTAAACATTTGTATTGTGTGTGATTTTCTGATTATCAAAATATGCGAATAACTTTATTCCTTCGCTTTTATATTGTCCTGAAATTAAATTTTGGTATCCGATTTTAAATGCAGAATGATAGTTTTTGTGATATCCTAATGCAGTATAAAAACCAATGGCAAACTCGATGGCTGCTTGAATATTGATAAGTTGATTGAACCCAATAACGAATTTATTTCTTTTAGAAATTTCTGAGGCTAGGTGTTCGGAAATAAATGTATTGAAGAAAAAACATTTTACATTTTGATCGATCATCGAAATGTAATTATTTAAAAGATTATTTTTAATGAGTATGGCTTGATCAGCAGAATCATGGAAATAAATTCCTTCTTCCTTAGAAAAAGCCGTTAAATGAATAATTTCAAAGCCTTGATGTTGGATGGAATTTGTAAAAGAATGTATATCCAATGCAAAATAAAACTCATAATTAAAAGACTTCGAATTGTTTTCGAAAATGGTTTTTATTTCTCTGAATTCCACATTAGATAATAAATTCAATTTAGGGAAAGGATTGCTTTCTCCTAAAAATACCCGTTGAACAGAATGATCTTTTTGTTTTTTTGAAGCTTGTTTTTTAGCTTCATTTTCAAGAAGGGAAATGAGGTTTAAAGTATCGGATATGATTGTATTTTTGGTAATGTCATAATATTCTTGCTCAATGATTTTAAGTCGTTGGTTTTTTTCATTGCTGATGTGTCTGGAACGAAAAATAATGCATTCACTTTCATATTTGGAGTCTTGAGATAATAAAATCAATTCATGCAGAGCATCACCTATATCTCCTTCAACTAATTGATTTTTTATTTCATCAAAATCAGCCATTAGAATTCTACTCTAAATCTTAAATTAATTCTTCTTGAAGTCAAGAAATTAGGTACGGCGAATTGAGTTCCATAAATGGTTTTAATCCAAGTATTGGAAGCTTGGTTGCTGACCTTCATTAAATTAAAGGCTTCTAAACTCAGCCAAGTATTTCGAGTGAAACGAAGCGGGTGTCTGGGGCGTCGTTCCTTCCAATCCGCATTCCATAATTTAAATGAAAAACCGATATCGACCCGATGGTATGCCCGGAAGCGATATGTATTTCTTGGACCAACATTATTGTTCGGAATCCCAAAGGGCCATCCTGTACCTACCGTTAGATTAAGGTGCATTTTGAAATTCGGATTTTTAGGCAAATGATCTTGGAAGAAAATAGACATGCTTAATAATTGATCCGTAGGACGGGCCACCGTTTTTACCGCTACCGAATCTGTTGAACCTACTTCGTATTTGTAATGCTGTACATCAGTAAGGCTTTCCCTTGCCCGTAGCAAAGAAAGATTAATCCAAGATTCTTCTCCCGGAACAAATTCACCATTGATTCTCAAATCAATTCCGGCCACATAACCGGTAGCATCGTTTTCTCCGGAATAACGGATACGTACATTATCCAAATCATAAGACACCATATCCCACAGGTGTTTATAATAGGCTTCGGCAATAAAACGGAAAGGGGTGCTTCCTATTTTGAAATCCCAAGAATAACCTCCTACTACATGAAATGATTTTTGGGATAATAAATCAGTATTTACGGTTCCATCCAAGCGACGCATTTCCCGATAAAAAGGAGATTGGAAATACAAACCGGTAGCGAAACGAAGAGCGACATCATTCTTTGTTCTGGGTTTGTATAATATTTGTGCCCGAGGCGATGCAATGAACTCTTTGTTCATGTCCCAATATTGAGCTCTTACACCATACGTTATCTTCAACTCCATGCTATCCTTGGATTTGGTCCAAGTGTCTTGGACATATCCGCTGATGCGATTGGAACTTAAATTATTTTCTGTTTTTAGTGTTCCCAAAACCCAAACATTCTGATCGGAATAGGGGAGAGAGTAACCCGCAGAATCCAAACGTTCCCACTCATTCAATTTATCATTGATGATTTCATTTTGATATTTCGCGCCCCATTGCAAAAAGTGAGACGTGATGGTGGGTTCTTCTTTATTTTCATCAACGGTTAAATCGAAAGTAGGTTCTTCAAATCCTTTCGAAAATTCGATACCGCCCTTAAACTCAACGTTGCTTACATTGCTTGTGAGATAATTCCTTACGAATTGATGTTGGGTTCCCGTTCCCAAAACAGAAACGATTTCACCATAATCATCACTACCCAAATCCGAATCTATCTGACCGATTAAATAATCACCAATAATATCGATGCGTTCGTTTTCATCACTTTGGTAGGAGGATGCCAATAATTTTAGGAACATCGGATTTTCCCGATTTTCGGGAACATAGGATAAATTCAAGCCGCCCATGTAGGTCGTGAAATCATCCGTTTCTTGTCCTTCAAAAACAGTGACTAAATTCAAGGCGAAATCAATCAGACCAAAAGCCGTGCTTCGGGAAATCGGAATAAAATCATATTCGCTTCTGTTGTAATTTCCGATAAAACCCAATTGCCATTCCCGAGATAAATCGAAGGTGAAATATCCTTGGACATCCCAGAAGTTCGGAGTGTATTCTCCCTTGGTATCCAAGGAACCTAAAATATATCGAGTCGTTTTATATCGTGTGCCCACCAAATACCGGAACCGTTGATAACCCGTGGTGTCTTTTCCTATTTTGGCACTCCCTTCCAAGTGGGCGGTTCCCCCAAGAAGGCTCATTTCGAAGGAGCCACGCATATCGGTGGGTCTTTTATATTTGATGTCTAATACCGAAGACAATTTATCGCCATACCGAGCATCAAAACCACCCGAAGAAAAAGATAAATCACGAATTAAATCGAGATTGGGAAAGGTGAGCCCTTCTTGTTGCCCGGCTCGAATAAGTTGAGGACGATACACTTCGAAATCATTGACATACACCAAATTTTCATCATAATTGCCACCCCTCACCGAATATTGGGAACTCAAGGCGCCACCGCCTTGGCCGGCCGTTACACCTAATCCGATACCTGGCAACATACTTTCGACACTTCCGGTAGAATTGGGAAGTATTCTCAATTGTTCCGTACCTTCCCGAATCATACCATTGGATTCCATGACACGATCGCCTTCAACTACTGCTCCTTCAACGATTTCGGTGAGGATTTCCAATTGGGTGTTTAATTTATACCGCTCGTCCTCTCCTAATTTTCCGATTTGTATGATTTGTGTCTTATAACCGGTGTATGAAATGACGATTTTCAAATTTTTCTCCGCCTGAACCTTCAATTCATAAAGACCTTCTACATCTGTTTCTGTTCCTTCACTTTCCTTTTTCTCCACATAAACAGATGCACCAATCAAGGATTCTCCTTCTATATCAGTGATTTTACCATAGACGGTTGCCGTAGATTGTGCATTAGCCCATAGACTGATAGTTAAGAATAAAAATGTTAGGGTATGCTTCATATTGTATTTGATGTAATGGAAGGGCAAGGTATTAAGATAAAAGGATAAATAAAACTATTCCAATTGATTCTTTTTGTCTCCATGAAACTAACGGATTGGAGATGCGAGAACGTTTAGTTGGTTTGATTTTAACGGAGTTCTAATTCAACTTTTCAAGCAGCCACTCTTTCTCTGTGAGGATTTTCGTTTCTTCGATTTCCTTTTTCAGGTCAGAAGTAATTTTTTTATCCGTTGTATTGATGGTGGAGAGCTTCCGTATAAAATGAATAATGTTCAGGTAATTTTCTTTGTGATAACCAATATCTTTTTTTCTAAGGATATAAATTTTAAAACTTTCCAGAAGATGATCCAAGGCATCCCATTCTTCGGTTTCATAATACATTTTGGCTAGCATAGTTTTGGCGCCGAAAATATGAAGCAAATCATCATAAGCCGTTTGAACCAATAAAGGCATCGCCTTGTCATATTCTTTGCGTTCGAAATAGAGTTTTGCCAAATTGAAATGAAAACTATCCTCCCTTATTTTTTCATCTAATTCATTTTTGTATTGATGGATGAAATGTTCTACCCATTCGAATTCCCTTAATTTCAAACCCAAAACGATGATGTTGTTATAAGTAAAACGGGAAAGGATACCTCCCTGGGTAAAGGCATCGTTTTCCAAGCCGTTTTTATACATGTTAAATGCCTCTCTGATGTATTGTTGCTCCCCTGAGTTTAATTTTTTGATGGAGTAATTGGTCGCCAATAAATAAATTTCTTTTTTCTCCTCGATGGAAAAACAGGTTATATTTTTTTCGATTTCCTTTTTCAAGGAAAGAAAAGAACTTTCATCTGAAATATCCGACAGGGACTTGAAGGTGTAATAATAAACAGCGACAGCTGGATGTTCCAAGAATTTCGGTTTCTCATCTATTGTATCCATAAGACGATCGATTAATCGGAAATCATATTGGGTGGGGGTAAAGGTTTGGTGTGTTAGCATAGAACAGGCAATCTTGAATTTTTCCGCCATGAAATAAATGTCTTGCATATCGGATAAAGATTGGAAATCGAAATCCTTGTGCCTTCCCTTTTCGACTTGGAACGCAATCATTTCTTGTTGTTTTTTGAATTGCTGATGAAGATATTTCCAGTTTCTTTGTTGGTTTTCTTCAAGAGATTGTTCTAGTTTTCTATGAGTTCTAAGGAAAGGTTTTTCTAGTTTTTTGCGACGATAAGATTGCATGAGATAGAGCCAACCGTCTG
>JAHDDR010000119.1 GCA_020629255.1 Saprospiraceae bacterium
TATGCGAGGCAAAAAATATGATGATAGCGGGCTATCAGATGATTTTTTAACGAAGGAGAACGGAAAAAAGGCAAGTTTAACTATTGAAGAATTTATGGGACTACTACTTAAAATTGTCTTCGTTCAGCTTTTGGATAAACGAATGTAATCTTCTCCATAGCTTTTTTCGAATTCTTCTAGGCTATAATAAAGATTGAGACCGGCTCTACCCAAACCATGAGGAGCCATCATGGTTTCAGTGATGATACATCCGTTTTCAAGAACAATAAAACCGACCGAGTGATCTTCGATAACAATGAAATCTACGATTTTTTGGTACTGGAGCTGAAGGATTTCCCTATCGATGGGTCCATCATTCAGGATGTGATATTTGATATTATATAAAGCCTTTTTGATGGAGGACCATATTGAATTTTGTTCTGATTCCCTTTTTTTAGATTCCCCAAAAATACTTCTAGAACCTTGTTTAGGTGCTTCTTCAATCAAGCGAGAATCAAAACTCCACGGGATGGAGAAGATCTTTCCTTCATCCAAAACAAGGTAAACTTCTCCCTCGTCCAAACCATAGGGTTCCATTTTGTACCAAACAAGGATATCTTGTATTTGTTGTCCGATTAGATCTTGGGTATTCATAAAATACAATATTGATTCTTCTGTTATAATTGGTGTATTGACAAAATAGTTTCTAGAAAAGTGAAAAGGAATTTGTCGAAAAAAACAAGAAGGAAATAGAATAAAAGAGAATTCTTAATCTTTCTGATGTATTATATGGTTATCAATAAAACGAATAAGAGCATGTTTAAAATTGGCTTTTGGAGGTAGAAACAGTAATTATTTTGATTAGATAAGGCACAAAAAACGGAGTTTAGCCTTAGCTAAATGAGTATTTTTGAAACGAAGTATAATCAAAATAAGTGCGTTTTTAGCCCAAAGTGTTAAATTTAAACATGCTCTAAATCAAAATGAATATGGAATCTAATTTCAAAACAATATTTGTCCACTCTACGATTGCAAAGGGAAAAAGCATTTTTTCTTTCAAGAGTACCATCAATGGGGATCAGTTTGCCCGAGATGTTCAAGCTACGATAGATGAAATGAAGGGGAAAGGATTTGAATTGTATCAGATGTCACCCATTTATGCCACAACGACCATTTTGCAAACCCCGATGCAAACTACAGAAGGTATGTTGATGGTTTTCAAAAAGGTATAATGCGAATGCGACTTTATAAACTCAAATGGGTATAAAAAAGAATCGGTTCTGCATAGCACGCAGAACCGATTCGAATATTTTTCAGCGAAAGCTAAAAGAAATTATTTTTTCAATAATTTTTCAGTAGCTCTCAATTCACCATCTTGGAATACATTCATGATGTAAGTTCCTTTAGGCAATTCACCTACTTCAATCGTATTGGTGTTGGATGTTTCCATTACGTTTCTTCCTAAAATATCAACGATTCTAACCGTGATGTTTTCCAAATCTGTTTTCAAGTAGATTACATCATTGAATGGATTAGGATAAACAGAGATTTCATCATTGAAAATTGTTTCCTTCTGACTAGGAGCGGCATCAGCCAATCTACAAGCGAACTGTTTTTCGTAAGCACCCATGTCAACAGCTGCTCCAGAAATTCTGGCATCTCCATTGATATCGGTGGCACTTTCCAACATTCCTGCAATAGCATTGTCTCCTGCATCCACTACCGGCGAACAAGGTTGTACCGAGTAGTTAGGGTTCATCAAAAGGCTACCTGCAACAAAAGCATAAAGAACATTGGTTTCAACAATGTTATGTGTTCCTACACCATTGAGGTTGTTAAGAGCATCTCCTGAGAAATAAGAATTCGTAGCATTGAAATTCAAAATATTATTATTGAATACCACTACATTCTTATGGAATGACTCATTCTTATGTGCAATAATTGAATTGGATACGTTTACATTCAATACATCTCCAAACCCAACTTGCATGGAGAATAAAGAACGGTTTTTAGCCGCTTCACCGACTAATGTTGTATTTACGATATCACAACCTTGGTCTCTGTTTGTAGCAATTAAAGCAACAGCATTGGCATTGGTAGAGATGTTTTCTGCAATGATGGATTGCTCAATTAAAGTATAGTTTGAATTATTGATCTCAACGGCACATCTATTGGTAGAAGTATTGGCTGTAATGGTACTCTTCATGATGTACATGTTGGTTTCATTACTGTGGTATAAAGCACTTCCTCTTTCAGCTGTGTTGAGATCCAATAATGTACCATCAATTCGGGTAAGATTACTTAATGTAGCAAAAACACCTCCACCTAAACCAGCAAAGTTATTGGTAACATGGCAGTTGTTGATGGTACAACTCGCTCCATTGATGAATACTCCTCCACCTCTTGAGATACCAAATTGTGTAAGGATGTCTCCATCTGCATTTCCACCTTCAATAGTCAATCCATCCAAAAGGACATCTCCACCACCATCAACTCTTATAACGTGGAATGTGTTGCCTGCTAAGGTGCCATCTCCATCAACATCACCAGAAAGAGTTGTTGTATAAGTAGCCGGATCTGCCATTCCTCCTCCAGCAGGATAGCCACCATATACATTGGCAGTATTGCTAATGGAGAAAAATCCACTTCTGAAAGGACCATTTTTGTATGTTCCCTCTGCTATATGAACATTAGCGTTACAACCAGGGATGATGGCATCAAAAGCCATCTGAAGATCGGTATAAGCATCAGCCCAAGAAGAGCCATCGTTAGCTCCCGCAGCTGTTCCATCTACATAAATATCTTGTCCAATAGTTACGGTCATACTGGAAGAATTGGTTGCAGGACCTACAGCAAGACCTTCTTGTGCAGAAACAGTATAAGTAATGGTATGTGTTCCAGGACCAGCAGCAGCAGGACTGAACACATTACCCGTTACACCAGGCCCCGAGAATGTACCTCCAGTATACCCGGTTACGGTCATGGTAACATCTCCATCTGTTGGGCAATAACTTGATGCTAAACCTGTGAATGAAGCGTCTGGAAGGACATTTAGTAATACTTCATAATTAGAAGCATTATCATTAACGGGTATTGGGAAAATACCACAAAGCTCTACGTCTGCTAGGAAATCAATTCTTATTCTGAAGAATCCAGCTTCTGTAGGTGTACCATCCAAAGATGCACAACCTACAACAAAGGGTTGGTATGAAGCTTGGTTAGTTTGGCCCACTAAACCTGCGGGGTATTGAGAAAAGACGAAATTGTCTACATTCGTGATTCTGATTTGTGTACCCGCTTGTGTGGGATCAATCAAACCCGCATCGAAGCAGTTTTCAGTAATTACGTATGATTCGAAATCACTATAAGGCTGGTTAACAAGACCATCAATTAGAATAGAATCACAAATTCCTCCGTATGGAGGTAATATGGCAGAGCAATCTACGGGGGTGCATTGCCCAAAAGATTGTGCCCAGAAAGCTAAAGATAAAAATGAGAATAAAATAAATCTTTTCATGGTTTGTAATTAATAATTAGGTAATAAAGGTTGGATATTCTATAATTAGGAAGAATATCATTTTATTAAGTATTTGTGAGTAATCAAACTTCAACATTAAAACCTCTAATTTGAATTAAAAGGCACGTAAAGATAAGATAATGTTTTCATTACAAAGAATGAATTGGCATATAAGGGGTGTTAAAAAAACAAGAAATCTTATCTCTGGAATACATTAACCATGTCGTTGGGCTTCAATAAAAGTCCCAAATTCAATATCTTTGGAGGATTTGTCTTTAAATCCTTTTACAAAATGGATGAAGGTATTGATATCTTCAAAATTAGAGGCGAGACCCACTGAAATTCGAATGGCTCCTCTTAGTTTTCCGATAAAAGTGACGATTTCGGCATAGCTTAGATCCCCTGTCCTTAAATGTTCGGTGTATTTTAATGTTTCGTCTTGGGTGATGCAACTATATACTTCATCTAATCCAGGATTACAGAAACAACCGGTACGGAGAGATATTTTTTGTTGGTTGGCTTTGTATTCTATAAAATCCCAGGGCACGGTTTTGCTATCACTGTCTGTAAAATTCATTATGATGGTGCCGCCCCTGCTTTTTGTGTCTTTCGGACCGAAAATGTTGACAACAGGTGTTCCATTACTATGCTTGATTTTTTGCAATTTGTACAAAAGCCATCCTGTAAGGCAATGAACCCTCGTATTGATGATTTCAATGCCGATTTCGTTGATGTATTCCAAACCAATTTTTACAGCAGGAATGCCGAGGTAATTGATGGTGCCATCCTCGAACCGTTCGTAGGAGTTTTTAAGGGTATGGAAACTTTCGTTAACCGCAGCAAAGGTGACGGTTCCTCCCGCAAACCAAGGTTTTTGTAAGGTGTCAAAAGAATCTTTTCGGACTAATAATGCTCCTATTCCGGTGGGATATCCGAATATTTTATAAAATGAAAGAGTAACGAAATTCGGGCGATGTACTCTGAGATCCAATTTGGAACTGGGAACGAAAGCAGCAGCATCCAATAAAACATCCCAGCCCTTTTTTTGTGCCCGTTCAATCCAATCCAAAGAATGCTTTACCCCTGAAACATTGGATTGAGCAGGGAAAGCGAATAATTTATTCTTCTTACCCGCATATTTTTTGAGTTGTTTTTTGAGTTTCTTTTCACTCAGTCTCAAATCTTCGAGTTCGAGTGGGGTATAGCAAAAAGAAGCGCCCCTTTTCTTCGCAAATTCCCGGATACCATTAACCGAATTGTGGTTGTCGAAGGTAAGAAGGAAGTGGCCGTCGTCGTGGAAAGGATAACATTCCCCTACGATTTTTAAACCGGCGGATGCATTGGCGGTAAAAATCAATTCATAATCATCTTGTGCATTGAAAAATTCCAGAACATATCTCCTAGCCTCTTTTTCGAGTTTGGTGGCTGCCAAAGAGGTGGGGTTCGTGGAATGTGGGTTGCCATACACCCCATTTTTCAATAATTCCTGATGCCGTTCCAGTTGGGAGGTTCCATAAAGATTCCCTCCGGTATAATCCAAGTATACATGGTGCATCTTGTCCAAGCGGGCATATTCCTTTTTCCGATATTCATCCAAAATGAGAGTGGATTCGAACGCAGGAAATTTCTGTATGAATTTCTGAAATTCCTTGCTTTGGAGTAGGTGGGCGGGTAACTGAGTCATCTCGACGATATGATTTGATTTGTTCCACAAAATTAAATGTTTTCTTGCGGGTTTTCAAAAGCTAGTGGAGAAAAGGAAGTATATAATTATAGATAATATGTACGGATGTGAAAAAGCACCTTCCTTTTACAAAGAAGATGCTACAAATCACAAATATAAAACGCTGCTAAAAATTTTTAAACAAGTTCAGTCTTAGAATTCCCAGAGATCGTGTTCGAAATTGAAAATCTGTTCATTTATTTTTTTGCTTTCCATTAGGAGATCTACACCGGATAAATAATCTTGTATCCTTCGATCCTTGATGTTGGATTCCTTATAGATGTAGCTGGCGAATTGCCTCATTTCGAAAATATCCATCCAATTCATCGGTCCATTATCATTGCCAATGTTAAAAGCCCTTTCCCTAGCAAACGATTTTCTAGCATGGGGGTAATACACCCAAAACAAGGGTAGCTCGTATAAGAAATTATTGAACTCGTCATACACTTCTCTAAGGGGGGCGATACCTAGAATTCGAACTTTCATGGCTGATGTATTTTCATCGAAATACCAAACTTCTTTAATACGGAACCGGAAAATATCCTCAGAATTGATTTTATCTTCTACAACAGTGTTTGAGGGAAGGAGAGTTATCGGGTCATAAACAGGAATGGTGTCTCGGGTGTAAAGAACACCATCCATATCCTTTTCTGTCATGGGTTCGCTGAAATCATCTTTGTCGTTGATATGGTATGCTCTAAGATTGCCATTTTCGATTTCATCGACTAAAATGTCAAATAGCATTCTTTGCGGATATCGAAAATGTAAATTGATTTTTTCTCGGGTATCTATGACCCGCCAGACTCTTTTTTCCCAAAAAACATCCGCCTCACGTATGGGTGCATATGGTAAGACCCTTCTTTCTGTAATTAATTTTTTTTCGACTACGCCATCCAAAGGAGCGGTAAAAGATTCTGTATTTGTATTTTGGCTATATGTACTTAGCGTTAATAACATGAAAGCAGAAGTTACAAGCATGATTTTTTTCATGATTTTTTTCTTTTTATGAAGAATAAAAAAACAGGGCGGATTCGGATTTCAAATCCGCCCGTATGGTTAAGTAAAATAAGTATGAAAAGGGTTCTTGTTTCCCGTAGGAATTTATTATTATCTGATATTAAAAATCAATCCGTTGAGTTCTCTTCCGGCCGTGTCGCCGGGGCATTTTACTTTTAGGTTATTGAAATAATAAGTGTCATCGTGGTCGGCTTGGTTGACAAGCGTTTGGGTAGATGAATTATATCTTCCTCCTTGGTTCAGTTGTCTTCGGGCATCTCCTCTTTTGGGTACTCGAACCAATTCAAAACCCATAATTTTACAATCAGCTTCGAAATCGAAATTTTCTAGGAAAGGAACAGGACCTCTATGAGTTTTGAATTCACTTTTAGAAATTTTTCCCCCTCTTTTATTTCCTAATTTAATGACAGGATCCGGAATTTTTTTCACCCGATATTCGAAAGAAGTGGAAGGGAGCCCACCTCCTGAAACTGTAATTTTTGCCATTCCGGTTCTAGTAGGTTTTGCCATATATTTCGTGTTGTTGATTTTGTTCAACGGTGTTCCTTCTGCTCTAACCTTTAATAAATTCGTATTCGTTCCCGCTGCCGATACAGCTATCGGATTTTCGACACCAACGTATAGTACATTCATTTTTTCGGCAGCAACGGTTACGTTCCTTTCTCCTACTTCGTATTTAAATATTTTGTCGAAGGTCGATACTTCGCCGGTCAAGGGATTTCGCATGGTAACAACGGCTTTGTGTTCTTTTTTTCCCAAGCTGTTCGCTTTTATATCGAATACTGCTTTACCATTTCTGACCGGATAACTTTCCCCATCAATAGTAACTCGCATTCCGTTGTTGTTAGAACTACTGTACGAACCTAAAAACACTTCTCCATTTATAGATTCCCCGTTGATGACATATCCCTTATCAGTCGCAACCACAACTTCGAAGGCATCGGGTACATAATCTTCTCCTTTAGCTTTTTTGAAAAAATGATTCAAGATGGCCGTTTCAGAAGTTTTTACATCATTGATCAATTTATTGAACATCGGCATAACGGCTACTACGGGCATTTGATCAAATGCTGATTCTGACCAAGTCGGTTTATCACTGTTTTCGGGTATTTCAGGTATTTCCAAAGGAAGGTTTTGTGCGATGTCTTCCCTCGCTTTTTCATCTTTTATCAAGGAAAGTAATTTTTCTCGGGTCTCGATGATTTTCTCTCTGAGGGCTTCCCCCCTTCCTTCCTTAATCAAGAGTTTAGGAGCAATATCCTTGTCTTTGTATCTGACGGGTCTGGATGGATTTTCGGGATCCGGACCCCCCGCCAGAGCGAATAACTCTTCTCTGAGTACTTTGAGGTAATCATCCATTTCTTTGGAAACACTTCGAGTTTCTTCTGCGGATAGCTCAAAAGGTTTAAATTTTTTGTAGGCATCTGCTTGACTACTGATCGATTTCATAATTTGCCCATTGGTCGAATCTACGATTCCATTACTATTCCCAATTCCCTTGTCTAAGGTTAGGAATGCATTCATGATTTCGGCAGAAACATTCAGTGCCAGCATGGCCAATAAGACCAAATACATGAGGGTGATCATCAGTTGACGTGGTTGCTTTGGTAAAGACATAATTTTACTGTTTACGGTTAAACCATATTGTTCAAAAATCCCGTCTTATGATTTGTGATATGTTGAAGAAAATCAAAATTGATGGTGGCTTTATTTTCTAATTCATTCGAGTAACTTTGTCACTTAAATGAATTAAAAGCCTTTTTATTGAGTCGCTTCGATTGTATAATGCGAAGAAGGAAATAAAGTTACAGTTTATCTAAAAAAAATAGACATTATTACGAATTGTCTTGTATGTAAGATGAAATTATAGATTTTGTTTTCAACCGATGAACATACGGAATCTGATAACCTTAGCCATCAAGATGAGTATGAGAAGATAGGTGGGGACGAAAGATAAATTTCAGCCATACCATTTAATTCGTAATAATGTCTAATAATAAATAGAAAAACTATGGGAGATTTAATTTAATTTGCGTACCCTTTTTCAGAAGACAATAATAACCGAAATTATATTCAAGAATATGAAATCAGAATTCACTAATATATTGAACAGGAAAATTAATTTTTTTTTAGGAACAGGTATATTATTTTTTTTGCTTGGATGTGGGAATAAACCATCCATCAGAATGAATGATGTAACAGAAAATAAAATTAAAACAGAACAGGTAACCGATATTGAAAATAATGGGGACGGGATTGTTCCCAAAAAAGGGGAACCGGATGACCCTTCCATAAAAAGAGTCGGATTTTATAATGTCGAAAATCTTTTTGATCTAGTAGATGAACCCCATAAAAAAGATGACGATTTCACACCAGAAGGGAGGAACGAATGGAATGAGGAAAAATATAAAACCAAGATCGACCACTTGGCAAAAGTGATCCATTACATGGGGCAACCGGGGCTAATGGGTTTGTGTGAAGTGGAAAATCCAACGGTCTTGAAAGATTTAATTAACAATGAACAAATTGATGAATCAAAATATTTGTTCATACATCAAGATTCTCCGGATTTGAGAGGCATAGACGTAGCGTTATTATACAATCCTAAAGATTTTAAATTACAGAATTACGAGTTTATTAGAATACATTTTCCCAAAGAAGTAGTAGAAGATTATACCACAAGGGATTTTTTACATGCTACATTCAAGGGAAGCAATAAAAAAGATATTCATGTGTTTGTCAATCATTGGCCCAGTAGAAGGGGAGGGGTGGAAGCATCAGAACCCAAACGGGTATATGTAGCAGAACAGGTAAGAAAGGAAGTAGATGAAATTTTTAAAGAAGACAAAAATGCCCAAATCATTTTAATGGGCGATTTCAATGATGAACCTCAAAATAAAAGTGTAAACGAAACGCTAGGAGCAAAACCCATCGTAACCGATCCCGAACCTAAAATGCTTTACGATCTCATGCATGAAATGAAAAGAAAGGGCTTGGCATCCTACAATTATAGGGGACAATGGAATGTATTGGATCACATTATCGTTTCGGGTTCCCTACTCGATGGTAAGAGAATGGATGTAAAAAAACCTCAAATCTTCAACAGGGATTGGATGTTGTTTTATCATAAAAAAACAGAGCAGTATCGACCCAGTCGAACATTTTCGGGCGGGAAATATTATGCTGGGTATAGCGATCATCTACCGGTGAGTGCTGAGTTGGTGTATGATTAAAAAATGGTTTTTTGGGGATTTGACATACAAAGTTGTTTGAAGGGGGAATGCATGCGTAGCATCATTACAAGGAAATATCCCTTTGTTTTGATGGTTTAGTATGATAATCGGCACAATCCACAATAAGCTGCATGACAACGGAGAAAAGAATCGATCAGACCCTCTTACAAGAAATGATTTTACTACAATTATCTATTAGGATATTCCCCCTCAGCGTAGAATGATCAGGGGCGTAAGCCTCGATGATGAGATAATGATATTCGAATTTGGAAAGAAAAGAAAAAGAATAGGTTTGCCAGTCTGTATGGTCGATGAGGGGGCTTTCGTAAAGAAGAGCGGCTTTTTGACAACGATTATATGCCCCCCAGACCCTTAGTTTCAAGGGTTGGTTATATCCGGTATAAGTATTGGAATGAGCCAAATCCAAATTCCATGAATAACATTCTCCTTTTTTTAATGGTTCGCTAAGGCGTTGCCCCACACTTTCATACGTTCCATCCGCTCTCGTAATGAGCCCCATATAAGAATCTCCTTCCGAAGGTTCTTGATAAACCCCCCACGGACCTGGCAAAATATCAGGAGTAGTTCCATCTTCACAAGGCATCCAACCGGTAGGTACAGTTGCATCTTGAGGGGAACCCTCAAAAGAAGGGTTCTCGATCCTGATTTGAGATGATAGGACGAAAGGCAAAAAAAGAAAGAAAATACTGAATCTGATAATGCCCAAATTAGTAGGATTTGTAATACATAGAAATCAATTGCCAAATTTTGAATGAAGTCATTCAAAAATTCAAGTTACAAAAAATTATGATGGGATTTTGGAGAATAGCTTATGAAATTCAAATATATTTTAGATCCAATTCAAAATAAGAAATAGATTTTAATTTGTCCTAGTACTTAGAATTGTATTTTTGCAGGATATGATAGGAAAATCAGGAATGAAGGTGCGGCCCAATTATTTTTATGCATTGATAAGTGTAACACTGGTTCTATTTTTAGCGGGAGTGTTTGGCTCTATGATTATCCAATCTCAACAACTTGTCAGATTGTTCAAAGAAAAAGTGATGGTTGTTGTAGAAATCAAGCACGGCTATGAAGAACCAGATATTCAAGCCTTAAAAAAACGGATTGCTTCTCTGGAATATGTAAAACCCAATTCGGTAGAATTCACATCCAAAGAGGAAGCAGCAAAACTCATGCAAGAAGATTTCGGTTCCGATGTAGATTTATCCCAATATAATTTAGGAAATCCATTATATGACATCATCACCTTCCACGTTAACGCAGATTACATGACAACCAAAGGTCTTCGTCAGATAGCAGAAAATTTAAC
The DNA here is from genome assembly GCA_020629255.1 of Saprospiraceae bacterium. GTDB lineage: Bacteria > Bacteroidota > Bacteroidia > Chitinophagales > Saprospiraceae > JAHDCE01. Next base: position 10,803 of record JAHDDR010000119.1, read on the forward strand.
AACGGACGAAAGAGTGAGCGATGTAAATTATGAGGAAGGTCTGGCAGGAAGTATCTCCGGGCAATGGAGTAAAATCGGTTGGATCGGTCTTGCCATCAGCTTGATTTTAGTTTTGGTTGCCGTATTCTTAATCGTTTATGCCATTCGGCAAGCCTTATATTCGGATAGGTTCATCATTAAAAATATGCACTTGGTTGGAGCAACCCCTAGGTTTATTAGCCGTCCATATATTCGGAGGGGGATTCTCGGAGGAATGCTCAGTGCCCTTGTGGCAGGCATCGGATTATTACTGGTGCGATGGTGGCTCATTGGTCAGGTAGATGGAATAGATGCTTTATTTACCTTTTCGGTATGGGGTACATTATTCTTACTCATGTTGGCATTTGGCATTGTCATTACAGCAGGAAGTACATGGTTTACCGTAAGGAATTACCTGAAATCAGATGTAAATGAATTGTATTGAAAATATTATTCATAACTTTGCCCCTCCGAATTTCAATCAATTGGAATCATCATCAAACTTTGGATAATGGCTAAAAAGAAAAGAAACAGGAACGAAGAAAGGAAAGATACAAGATCTACATCGAACAAAAAGGTCGTAGTTACAACCTCTAAAAAAGAGAATACAAAAAAATTACAACCCACCGTTTCCAAAACATCAAGTAAAAAAAGAACCTCCAAAGCGAATGCTTCTACCAAGATGTTATACGGCAAACAAAACTTCATCCTGATGGGAGCCGGAGCATTGTTGGTCATGTTGGGCTTACTTCTGATGGCAGGTGGAGCACAAGATCCCAACGAATGGAATGCCGACGAAATTTATTCCTTTAGAAGAACAGTCCTTTCTCCTATTTTGATTCTCGCAGGCTTGGGCTTGGAACTTTGGGCGATATTCAAAAAAGACACAACAACGAACTAGAACCAATTCATGAGCGATTTTTTAGATGCCATCATCCTCGGAATCATCCAAGGATTAACAGAATTCTTGCCCGTTAGTAGTAGCGGCCATATCGAACTCACCCAAGCCATTTTAGGCTATGATGTAGGAGACAAAGAAGCCCAACTTTCTGTAGTGTTACACGCGGCAACAGCTTTGAGTACCATTGTCATTTTCCGGAAAGACATTATAGAAATCTTGAAGGGATTATTCCAATTTAAGAACAACGAAGAATTTCAATTTTCCCTGAAAATTATCATTTCGATGATTCCCGCCGCGTTTGTAGGATTAGTCTTTGATGATGCCATAGAAGCCTTGTTCGATGCCAATATACTTTTGGTCGGAACCATGTTACTCCTTACGGGAATTCTTCTATTCCTAGCGGATAGAGCCAAAGATACCGATAAAAAAGTAGGATATGGACACGCCATAATAATAGGCATCGCCCAGATGATTGCCATCCTTCCGGGGATTTCCCGTTCGGGAGCGACCATCTCCACTTCCGTACTTTTAGGAATAGACAGAGGAAGAGCCGCCCGATTCTCCTTTTTGATGGTCGTACCCTTAATCTTGGGCAAAATGGCAAAAGATCTCATGGATCAAGGCTTTGATTTTACAACCGATATGATTATCGGATTCTTCGCCGCTTTCTTTACCGGAATGATTGCCTGCCTCTGGATGATTGCCCTAGTAAAGAAAAGCAAACTTACCTATTTTGCCATTTATTGCTTTATTGTTGGCATCCTCGCCGTTGCTTGGAAACTAATGTCAACATAAAAAGGTTGGATGGAGAAATTCTATCATGAAAAAAACAGAACGCCCATACGATTTCATTGCAGGAGAAACACTCCTCATTAATAAACCCAAAGACTGGACCTCCTTCGATGTCGTGAACAAGGTTCGTTTTACCTTGAAGCACGCTTTAGGGATAAAAAAAATAAAAGTAGGCCATGCCGGCACACTCGATCCAATGGCAACTGGACTATTAATCGTTTGTACTGGAAAAAGTACCAAAAAACTCGCCGAACTGCAAGGGAGATCCAAGACTTACACTGGTACACTCAAATTAGGCGAAACAACACCTTCTTACGATACAGAAACAGAAGTGGATGCCACTTATCCTATCGATCATATTTCTGAAAACTTGATAAAAGATAAAAGAAAAGAATTCTTAGGAGACTTAGCACAACTACCCCCCATGTACTCCGCCATAAAAGTAGACGGACAGCCCTTGTACAAGAAAGCAAGACAAGGCAAAGTAGTAGAAGTCAAACCTCGACCTGTCCATATTTCCCAATTCGAGATAACAGGCATCGAAATGCCCTTTGTCCACTTTGCTGTAGATTGCAGCAAAGGAACCTACATCCGTTCTTTAGCCTTCGATTTTGGAAAAGCCTTGGGCAGCGGCTCACACCTCACGGCGCTCTGCCGAACCGCCATCGGCGAATTTTTATTGGAAGATGCTTGGGAATTGGAAGATTTAGTTCAACATATCAAAATGTACTAAATAAAATAGTGATTTGTATAAAATAAAGGATGTCCTTTTTTAAAATTTTATAAAAGAGCATTTCTCAAAATTGATACAAAAATAAGAGTTTTTGCCAAATTTATGTTTCCTTATTAAACTATCTATGAGTTTAAATAAGGTGTTCTATAGTCCAATAGAACGATAGTTTGTTTGTCGTTTTTCATGTCACAAAAAAAGATTTTTGAAAGTTTCGTGCCGTTTTTAGGCATTTTAGTTGTGCTCATACCCTGAAGCATTTGCCCTCGATTCCAATATTGGTAAGTGTGACTCAAACTTTTTTCAAAAATAAAAAGGGTTGATATGAAAAACTTTTTCACAAAAATTTATGAAAAACACACTTATCTCAATAAGACTTTGAGGGCTTGTTCTGTGTTCCTGATGTTGGCATTAATGACCAACAAAGATGTTCCAAAAGAAAATGATGTGACATCAAATAAAAAAGAAGAAACCAAAATGGAAATGAGCATCTCTCCTTCATCGGGAGGGACAATGTTTAAAACAGGGAATACCATACCTTGCGATTCTAAAAAATACATTGCATACGATGCCCCTTCTCAATTTGTGAGTGTGGAAACATCCGCTACAAATGCTACTTTTACCGTAATTGATGGAAATTTAGAAGATAAAGTAGTGGGAGCGATCGGATATAATCATTTGGATAATTATATCTATGGTTTTATCCGTAATCAAAGTCCTGTATTGACAGCACCTTTTGTACCAAATACATTGGTTCAATTAGATGCGAATGGGAATATGATAGATATGGGTATTCCACAACCAGCTTCTGGAAGTGGAGTCCAACCAATTGTTATTAGTGATTGTGAAAATCAGTGGACGGCAAGTACCTTTCTTAGTGATGGTACTTTTGTAGTTTTGCATAAATATGTAGGAACAAGTTGTGGTTCATTAGGAGAGAATAGGGTCATGACAATCGACATGTCTACTAGCCCAGCAACTGTTTTATCAAATGATATCATTAATACTTCATATCCTTTTACATCTATTCCGGATATAGCAGTAGATCCAACTTCGGGTGATATTTTTGGAGTTATTTCTGCTAGTACAGGTTCTCCTTTTAGATTAGGTAACCTTGACATTGCAACAGGAGATTTTACTGAAATAGGAAATGTAGCTATGACATCTGGAGGAGGTTCTGCTTTCTTCGATGCAGCAGGCAAATTATATGTATATGATAACGGATACGGATTAAGAGAGCTGGACAAAACAAATGGAGCTATACTCAATTCTACTCCAGGGTTGACAACTTCTCTTTCCGATGGCTGTTCTTGTCCCTTTGGTGTGAAAATGGAAATGAGAGCATCTGTTCCTGAGG
>JAHDDR010000120.1 GCA_020629255.1 Saprospiraceae bacterium
ATACGAAGTAGGTAGCTTAGTCGTCAATTACGAAAACCAATTAGATGAACTAGCGAATAGAACCGATCTGGAACCAAAGGCTCTAGCATTCATGAATGCATTCCTAAAGGAACGCATCAAAGAATTAAAAGAAGAGTTGAGGTCACCTAAAAGTCTTAAAATAAGGACTAGGAAAACCACAACATCAAGAGCAAAAACAACAACGCCTAAAAAGAAACCAGCAGAGAAAAAAATATTGGCAACACCTAAAAAAGTCGAAACCAAAAAGAAAGTTTCTACTAAGAAAACAAGTCAAGCAACTACTGCTCGAAAACGTAGGTGGTCGGCCTACAAAACCTACAAAAAATTAGACTTAGTCCAAATGGACAAAGAATTATTGGCATTCTGGAAGAAAAACAAAGTCTTTGAAAAATCGGTAGAAGAAAGACCCAAAAGTAAATCATTTGTATTCTATGAAGGACCACCGTCTGCCAATGGAAAACCGGGCATACATCATGTGATGGCACGTACGGTAAAAGATACTTTTTGTAGATACCGAACCATGAAGGGCATGAGGGTAGAGCGAAAAGCAGGATGGGATACACATGGTTTGCCCATAGAATTAACCGTCGAAAAAGAATTAGGAATAACCAAAGAAGACATAGGTAAAAAAATATCGGTAGACGATTACAACAAGCAGTGCCGTAAAACCGTCATGCGTTTTACCGATTTATGGAATGATGTCACCACGAAAATGGGATATTGGGTCGATTTGAAAAATCCATACATCACTTATGAAAACAATTACATAGAATCGGTTTGGAATATATTACAACGGTTATATAAAAAAGGATTGCTGTACAAAGGCTACACCATACAACCCTATTCGCCAGCAGCAGGTACAGGACTTAGCTCCCATGAGTTGAACCAACCAGGTTGTTACAAAGATGTAAAAGACACAACGGTCGTTGGGCAATTCAAAATAAAAAGAGAAGAACATTCCGAATTTTTATTTGCTCGTGAAAATGAAGATGTCCGTTTCCTAGCTTGGACCACTACCCCTTGGACATTGCCCAGCAACATGGCGCTTGCCGTAGGCAAAAAAATAACCTATGTAAAAGTCGATACCTATAATCCATATACCTTCGAAAGGGTAAGTGTGGTATTGGCAGAAGATTTACTAGGAAAATGGTTCAAGGAATCGAACTTGGATGGCGATTTTGAAGCCTTCGAAACATCAGAAAAGAAAGATCGAAGTAAAATACCACATCAAGTCGTAGAAAAATTCAAGGGGAATCTTTTAGTAGGCGTAAATTACGAACAATTGCTTCCTTATGTGAAACCCGAAGGCGATGCCTTCCGAGTAATACTAGGCGATTTTGTTACCACATCAGATGGTACAGGTATCGTTCACATCGCTCCAACTTTTGGTGCAGATGATAAACGCGTAGGAGAACAAAATGGAATAAAAGGTTTAACCGTTGAGGATGAAAATGGCAATCCTACTCCCTTGGTCGACAAGCAAGGGAAATTCGTAAAAGAGGCTGGAGAATTAGCCGGAAAATATGTCAAAAATTATAAAGACGATGCGAATTATGAAAATATAGATGTTGAAATAGCCGTAAAACTGAAAACAGAAAATAAAGCCTTCAATGTCCAAAAATATGAACATAATTATCCGCATTGTTGGAGAACGGACAAGCCTGTCTTGTACTATCCGTTAGATTCGTGGTTCATAAAAGCGACCGCAGCCAAAAAACGCATGGTCGAATTAAATAAAACTATACAATGGAAACCTGCCCATACCGGAGAAAAACGCTTCGGTAATTGGTTGGAAAATCTCAACGATTGGAACTTGTCCCGTTCCCGTTATTGGGGAATACCCTTGCCGATATGGAGAAACGAAGAAGGGACAAAAGAAATATGCATAGGCTCCATAGAAGAATTGAAAAAAGAAGTAGCTTTTGCCAATAAAAAATTAGGAATGAAACAATCCGTTCCTAAAGATTTACACAGACCTTATATAGACGACGTTGTCCTTTGCAGCAAAGACGGAGAAAAACTGACAAGGGAATTGGATCTGATAGATGTTTGGTTCGATTCGGGATCGATGCCTTATGCACAATGGCATTACCCCTTCGAAAATAAAGATAAATTCAAACGCAATTTTCCGGCAGACTTCATCGCCGAAGGTGTTGATCAAACCAGAGGTTGGTTCTATACCTTACATGCCATAGCCACGATGGCTTTTGATAGCGTAGCCTACAAAGCGGTAGTGTCGAACGGTTTGGTGTTGGATAAGGATGCTAGGAAAATGTCAAAAAGATGGGGCAATGCTGCCGACCCGTTTAAGACGATAGACAAATATGGTGCGGATGCAACGCGATGGTACATGCTGTCGAATGCCCAGCCTTGGGACAACCTCCGTTTCAATGAAGAATATTTGGATGAAACAAGACGTAAGTTTTTCGGAACCTTGTACAATACGTATTCTTTCTTCGCCCTGTATGCGAATATAGATAAATTCAATTATAGCGAAAAAGAAGTGCCTTTGAGGCAACGTCCGGAAATAGACAAGTGGATCATATCCTTATTGAATTCATTGGTCAAAGAAGTAGATGCAGATTATGCAGATTACGAACCGACCAATGCCGCAAGGAAAATCCAGACCTTTGTTATGGATAATTTAAGTAATTGGTATGTCCGACTTTGTCGACGTCGTTTCTGGAAAGGAGAAATGAGCAAAGATAAATTAGCCGCTTATCAAACGCTTTATACATGCTTGGATACAGTGGCCAAATTAATGGCACCCATCGCTCCGTTCTATGCCGATCGTTTATATCAGGATTTGAATAAAGTAACAGGCAAAGAAAAACATATATCCGTACACTTGGCATTCATACCTAAAGTGAATGAAAAAGTGATAGATAAAGATTTGGAACAAAGAATGGATTATGCCCAAAGAATATCTTCGCTTGTTCTTTCTCTAAGGAAAAAAGAAAATTTAAGGGTAAGACAACCCTTGCAAAGAGTATTGTTGCCGATATTGGATAAGTCCTTCCAAAAGCAAGTCGAAGCGGTAAAAGATTTGATATTGTCGGAAGTAAATGTAAAAGAATTTGAATACATAACGGATACTTCGGGAGTGGTGAACAAAAGTATAAAACCGAACTTTAAAACACTAGGAAGACGCTTGGGTAAAAACATGAAAGCCGTTTCTCAAAAAGTGGCAGGTTTTGGTCAAGAAGAAATAACGGCAATAGAATCGAAGGGTGGTTATACTTTAGATTTGGATGGAGAAAAAATAGATCTTTCTTTAGAAGATTTTGTGATCACTTCCGCAGACATACCCGGTTGGTCGGTCGCTAACGACGGTTCTTTAACCGTTGCCTTGGATATCTCTCTAACCGAATCCCTCAAAGCAGAAGGAATGGCCAGAGAATTGGTGAATCGCATCCAAAATTTGCGCAAATCCAAAGACTTTAATGTCACCGATAGAATCAAGGTAAGTATAGAACATCATGAAATGTTGGAAAAAGCCATATCTGAGTTTGGGGATTATGTAAAAACCGAAGTATTGGCAGATAGTATAGAATTGTCTAACTCCATAAAGGGAGATAAAGTCGATTTAGATGGTGTCATGTTAACATTTGATGTTCGAAAAAATTAATTGGATTGATTATATTTACTAAATGAAGAAAATAGAAAAGGTGAAAAAGGTTAAGCTACTTTCAAAAAAAGAGCTAAAGAAGAGTAAAGGAAAAGATGGAGGGAATCACCATCTTCATGAATATTATTTGTCATATTGAAATTAATTTTTTAAAATATGAAAAGTAAAGTGAAAGAAAATATCCAGATGTTATCTCAGGAGGATTCGAAAAAAATCAAAGGTAAAAATGGAGGAACCCGGCATGAAGATCATGTAGGGCATAAAGTTGTTGTAAAGTAATTTTAATTCGGTGTTATGAAAAAGAAAATCAAGAGAATCAAATCCAAGGATTTGAAAAAGATTAAAGGAAAAGGCAATGATTTTATTATTATAGAAGACAATATCATGCTTAGTAAATCAAATGAGATTGTAATTGAAGATGAGGTTACCACGTAAATCAAATAGATTATGAAAAAGAAAATCAGAAAAATCAAACCTATGGATTTGAAGAAAATCAAGGGGAAGGGGAATATCGTTCAAGATGATATTATCTTGGTACACTCATCAAATTTTATAATAGAAGATCATGTACTAGGAAAAACAGAGGCTTCAATAGGTATCATAGATGATGTCGCTGGTTAATTAATTCTTTGAATTTGTTCATGGCACGCCTGATTTTTTAAAAAATCAGGCGTGCTTATTTATTATGATCAACGCACTCCTATACGCACCCGAATATCGTCCGAACATGTCTTCCATGATCCGGACCGCCGAATTCTACGGCTTGAAAAAAATTTATATCTACGATAAAAATAATTTATTATCTCCTCCCAATAATAAAACATCGAGGGCAGATATGGAACACCTAGCAAGGGTCTGGACAGCAGGAGCCATCCATCACATAGACTTAGCGTTAGTAGAAGATCCCCTCCAATTTTTGAAAGAATATCAAGGAAGAAAAATAGCTACACTTGTAGATGAAAATGCAATGCCATTAAACGATTTTCAATTTCAAAAAAACGATCTCATTCTATTAGGAAGTGAAAAAAATGGATTAGACGAAAATGTCGTTCCATTAATGGACCAATCTCTTTACCTTCCTTCTTTAGGGCATACCTCTTGTCTTAACGTAGCCGTTACATTTGGAATCGTCATGAATCAAGCTATGCAATCTATTTAGTAGATAGAATTATCTTCCAAATTTTGCTCCATAATATAAGAAAGGAAAACTGTCGTCAACACTTGGCAAATTCTTTTTTTCTTCTTCTGATAGTTGGGCATAAGCAGCCTTTACATACCATTGCGGATTGTGGTAATGCATACGGGTTTTATAATCCGTAACCAAAGCACTCAGTTTCTCCCGCTTTAATTTTACATCTTCTTTTTTGCGTTTATCAATAAAAGGAATTCTATTAAATTCCGTAGGATTGGAAGCCACATATCGTTCTTCCACTTTTTCATGGAATACGTAATCATGGGCTTCATCCTGATACCAGTTTCGGTTGCCATTGTTTTTATATGGAGGAACCCAAAGCAGAGGAATAGGATCCAGAAAAAATTCAAATCGTTGAATTTTTTCTGGAAGTAATTCTTCTACTTTTTCCTTGAATTTTTTCCCGCCAATAGCTCTGGGCGAAGCAAACGTATAAATATTTTGAATCGGATAATTTTCTCCGGCAAGATAGGCTCCGGAAAGAATAGACATGGCACCACCAAGGCTGTGTCCGCTAATCCAGATTTTTTTCTGTTTGGCATTCATCTGGTCAAGAGCCATCATTAATTCATCTTTAACCAAAGCAAAACTACCCCAAAAGCCTTGGTGTAATTTAATGCCTTCTAAAGGACCATCGCCTTTAGTCAGGGCAACTTTAAAATCAGTACCGGTCCATTCGGCTAGTTTCTTATCTCCAACACTATCTGTTCCTCTGAAAATAATGAAAATTGCTTTAGGGGTAGAAATCAACATTAACTCAGGATCGAAACCAGCCTTGAGTAAACCCTTGGCTCTGCCAACAAAAGAAGCTCGGATAAATTGAAATTCTACTTGGGTTTTTTCATCAAAAAAATGTCTGAAGCGTTGTTCAAAAGCACATTCGAAATTCTCTTCCGTAATGATAGGATGTTCAAGAAGCCATGATGTAGAAATGAGTGTGTCTGATACTAGAGAATCATTCAAAAAACGATACTGGAAATCCAACCGTTCGGGATAAATCAACTCAGTCATTTTCGCCAAAAGAAAAATATTAATAGGATTGTTACCTTTTGCCTCAATATCAAATTGAGCCATGCAACCCTTTTCTTTCTTGGGAGCATCAAACTCTAATCTTGAAGATGGACAAGGTGTATTTTGTGCTTGCAAAAATGAGAAAATATAAAATAAGCAAAAAGTTAAAGTAGTGCGTACCATAATTTATCTGATTTGAACACCAAATTTGAGGATTTAAATGATTTTTCTCTTTAAAACTTGATTTTTTTATAATTAATCGTAATATTGCGATAGATATGGGGAAAAGTAAATCTACATTATTCACAAAACGCCAAAATGGTTTGGCAGCAATGGCTAAAGCACTAGCTCATCCGGCAAGGATTGCCATTTTGGAATGTTTGCTCCAAGAAGGTCGTTGTGTCTGTGGAGATATTGTAGAGAAATTGCCTTTATCCCAATCTACCATTTCACAACATCTAAAAGCCATGAAAGAGGCTGGAATTATTTTAGGTGAAGTGGAGGGTGTAAATAGATGCTATTGCATCAATATGGAAAAATATGCTGCTTGGATGGGAAATATTCGAGGTATGTTCAAATGTTGTTGATATTTTTTTGGCTATAGCTATCGTAATATTACGATGATTAAAATATTATTTTTTAACGATTAAAAATGTTCTCAATGAAAAAAGTAATCATCACCCTAACAGTGTTAGGAAGTTTAGGAATACTATGTTGGGCTTGTTGCGGAGGCGGATGCTGCCCCATCGGATGCTGCGGTGTCTAAATGAGTTTAGCAAAGAAGACAAAGCCATTCCAACATATTTTGGAATGGCTTTTTTTATGATAATGGTTTGATTTCTTATATTCGTGAAAGTCTAAAAATAATGGAAAAATTAAGCTATATATCATTACTATGGATATTCGTTGTTTTATGGATGTCTTGCAACAATAATTCTACAAACACAGAAGGAACAGAAAGAGATTCGGATATAGCAGAAACGACAATACAATTAGAACCGAAGCAGAACGACAAGCAAAAAGAGGTAGCAGAAAATAAAAATAAGGTTCATCAAGCAGCACAGGAAGTCGAAACAGAGAATCATCATCTACTTGAAAAAGAAGATTTGAGAGAACTGGAATATCTGATGGAATTCATTCCTGAAAACCATTTGGTATTAGATTACGAATATGGTGATTTGAACCATGATGAACTGAAGAACGATGTGATTCTCATTGCTTATAATCCGGAAGAGAAAATAAAAGAGGATAATGAATTCCCCCGCCCATTATTTATTTTGATAAGAAATTCGGAAGGGAAGTTAATCCCTGCAGGAAGGAACGATGCCGTAACCTTATGTTCACATTGTGGTGGAGTAATGGGAGATCCCTATCAAGATATAGCCATAAAGAATGGTTATTTTTCTATAGAACATTATGGAGGGAGTTCCTGGAGGTGGACAGAAATCATTACCTTCAAGTACGATGGTGAAGCCAAGAATTGGTTCCTTCACAAGAAAGGAGGAGTGAGTTTCCATGCAAGCGAACCGGAGAAAAGCAAAGAAACTGTAAAGACGAAGAAAGACTTTGGAACCATTTCTTTTGCAGATTATAAATAAAAAGAAAACCTTATTGTAGTTTATCCGTATATCAAGGAGTTATTCTTCTAAGAAAACAAAAGACACACAAGCTGGTTTAGGAGTATGCAGAAATCGACAATGGAAATCAACCATGACTATTTCTCCAAGATATTGGATATCCTTGGGGCACAGACACTCCTACGTCCATCTGACTACAAAGAAACCATGATGATGGGTTGCATCCACCAAAGGATGCTGATGACAAGGCAAATCGAAATAGAAAAATATATACAATTCCTTAAAGAAGATAAAGAGGAAATATACGAATTAGGACGACTCATCATCTCGACAGATAAGAAAATGGAGCATGAAATGCTCTATAAAGCCCTCTTCGAAAACTCATTCGATGGGATAGCATTATATAATGTGTTGGAAAATAAAATTGTAGAGACCAATCAGGCGATGTCTTCTATTTTCGGATATACCCAAGAAGAACTTACTTCCCTTGATCCATTAGAATTGTTGTTTCAGGATGCATTGTCGGATGAAGAAAACAAAGCCAGCGAAATATTAGACAATACCTTGCAACAGCTGGCATTAGGCAGCGAGTTCAATTATACGTTTTCACATAAAAGGAGGAATGGGGTAGCATTTCCAGCCAATGTATCTATGCTGCCGGTAACCATCAAGAACATTCCGCATGCCTTGATGTTATTCAAGGACCTTTCTGAAATTTTTGAGGTAGAGAAAGAAGCCAAACAGAGTAAAGCCGAATTTCAATCTATTTTCAAATTGAATCCATTAGGTATATCTATTGCCAGTATGGACAACAAGGTCGTGGAATATAATAATGCCTTCGCCCAAATGTTGGGGTATGGGAGAAAAGAAATGAAAGGTATTTCATTTGAAGATTTGACATATGAGGATAGTGAATCTAATGTAAAACAAATAGACCAATTAATTCTTGGAGAAATAGAACATGTCCAATTAGAGAAAAAATACAAAAAGAAAAATGGAGATATCTTGATTGCCCGCTTGTGGGTCAATTTATTTGAAAGAGGAGATGAGCAATTCTTTCTCACCTGTATCCAAGATATTACTCATGAAACGAAAATAGCTATCGAAATTAATGAAAAGGAAGAACGCTATCGATCCTTATTTAATAATTCTCAGGTAGGTATTGTTGTGATAGATTTTAAAAACAACCAAGCCATTGATGTGAATCCGGCTGCCATACGTTTATTTGGCCAAAAACGGGATGAATTATTGGTGAGTAGCATGCCGGAGCAAAGTCCCGAATTCCAACCTGATGGGGAATATTCGAAAGGAAAAATCCAAGTTATATTAACCCAATTTAAATCAACATTAGAGGAAGTAAGTTTCGAATGGCAATTCAAGCGACAAAACACAGGAGAGTTATTTAATGCCATCGTTACATTTTCACCCATTACATTAGGTGGCGAAACGGCAGCCGTAATGTTTGTAAATGATTTGACAGAACGTTTGGAAATAGAACGAAAAATTTCAAACCAAGTCAAAGAATTGGATCGTAAAAATAAGCAACTAAAAGATTATATTAATTCCAATATGGAATTAGAAAGTTTTGCTTACGTAGCATCACATGACTTGAAAGAGCCTCTTCGATCTATTTCAAGTTTTACAGAATTGCTCCAACGAAGATATGGACACCTTTTTGATGAAAACGCCCAAGAATATATGGGTTATATTACTAAGAGTGCCCACAATATGAATATCCTTATTCAAGATTTATTAACCTATTCTAGAGTTACAACCAACGAACTGGATGTGAAACCACTGGACATGAATAAAATGGTTTCTGATTTAGTAGAACTGCATCTTCTCAAAGAAACGCCCAAAGCAACTTTTGTTATAGAGGATCTACCAAAAAATATAAATGCCAACCGGACAAAACTTAAACAAGTTTTTCAAAACCTGATCGGCAATGCCATTAAATTTAAAAAGAAAAATGATATTCCTCGAATTGAAATCAACTGTAAAGAAAAGAAAAATGAATATTTGTTTACAGTAAAAGATAATGGAATAGGAATACAAGAAGAATACAAGGAAAAAATATTTTTAGTCTTTAAACGATTACATACAAAAACCGAGTACGAAGGTTCTGGAATAGGCTTAGCCATCTGTAAAAAAATCGTGGAACAACACAAGGGAGAAATTTGGGTGGAATCCAGATTTGGTGAAGGAACGTCGTTCTGTTTTACAATTAAAAAAGGATTGGAAAAATTAGCCTAAATACAGATCGTATAGGCATCAAGAAAAAAATTGTTTGCAAATAGATTATAGAATCATTTTTAAACAAGCTCATCATAAAAAATCCTACTTCCTGTACAGGAAATAGGACTAATTGTTTTTTGCGTCAAAATAACGCAATTTGCGTTGTGGGAAATAAAAAAAATTATCCCATCTTAAGATGCTGAAGAGACTGGATGTTCAAGTTCCCGGCAGGTAAGTTGTTGTCTTTTTGATACTTGAAAAGGGCAGCCTTTGTTTTTTTGTCAAAAATTTCTGTGGGGCTCACGTCATAGCCAGCCGTTTTTAATTTTAATTGCAATTCTGAAATTAATTTTTCATCTACATGTTCAGAACAAAGGACTTCAACCCACTCTATATTGTTTTTTGAAACGACTTGAGAAACTTTAAACGTTCTCATTTCATACTCATTCGTTGTAGTAATGTCCTCAACAATACGTATTGTTTTTGAGTCTCCACCCGTTTCTACCAATGCCCAGACAAAACAATCATCCGTTTGACAGTCTTTATCTGTTTTTTTCTTTACCCATTTAGAAGATTTTGGTGAACTGATCGTTACATCTTTTAAAGGGATACCAGCCGCATCATGACCCGTGAAAACAGGATATTGTACATCAACTACAATAACATCGTTAGCTGTCTTGGACTTAGCGTAGCACTTTCCCTTTTCAGGTTGTAAGGGCATGTTTCCTGGATGGGGAGGAATAGAATCTGATTGGGATAGAGCAGTTGCTTTTTCTTGAGTGGGTTGGGTTTTGCCAACAAAAGAATACTCTATACACAAATAAAAAACCAGACAGCCCATAACTGGGAATACGGATAAGAATTTCAAAGCTTCTCTTGGCTTTGATTTTGATTTTTTCATCATAATTAATCTACTTTTAATAGGTTCGTGAAATAAATTGTTACAAAAATGATAACCGCGGATATTTTCTTTTACTTGACCGACTAAAAATTCGGCATATTTGAAGGAACTTCCTTCTTTTTTAATAACTGTATAGTCTGCAATATATTCATGGATTTGGGCAAGGCTGCTTTTGTAGAAATAAATAATCGGATTGAACCAAAATATTATTTTTAATATTTCCATTAGCAATAAATCAAGACTATGCTTGCCACTAATATGTGCTAATTCGTGTTCTAGAACTCTTTCTTTTTCGGGTTCAGAAAAATTATCGAATTTATTTTTATCAATAAAAATATGGTTGAAGAAAGAGAAGATGCCAATTTCATCTGGCGATAAAATATATTGAACATTTCCCTTTTTTATTTTTTTATTTTTTTGAAATAAAGAAAAAAGATGTCTCATGCTTTTAACAAAAACAAAAGAATTCAATAAAAATCCTAAACAATATATAATAGCGATAAATTGGATGTATGAAATAGCAAAGAAATTAAATCCTACTGGATTTAAACGATTGTTAGTGTTGTTTTCTAAAGCTGCATGTGTAGTTGACGTTATGAGAGAAGGGTCTATGTTTATTTTTACCGAGTAAGAGAAAAAAGGAATAAATAAAGAAAATAAAATAGTCGTTAATAAATAAATTCTATTCCATTGGAAATAGGTTTCATTTCTTAGAATAAAAAAATAAATCATGAAAAAACAGAGAAGGCACAAACTCGCCTCTGCTAGATATATGAGAAAATGCTCCACTACTATTTTTCTTTTTGTTTTATTTCTTTTAGAATTTTTTCTAACTCATCAATATTGGTGCTGTGTTCTTTCAGAAAAAAAGAAACCATTTTTTCATAAGAGCCATTAAAATATTCTTTAAACAATTTAGTGAATGATTGTTTTCTGTATTCTTCTTCGGTCAGGATGGGAAAGTACCGATGGGTTTTTCCAAAAGCATCATAACCAACAACACCCCTCTCTTTCAATTTCCTTACAATTGTACTCACGCTAGTATAGGGTGGACGAGGCTTTGGCATTTCAGCAATGATTTCTTTTACGAAGCCCTTTTGGAGCCTCCAAAGAATTTTCATAATTTCTTCTTCTTTTGGATTTAGATGTTCTTTCATATACACAAAGGTATAACTTTTTTTGAGTTATACAACTTATTTTAAGTTTATTTATGGAATTTTAAGTTTTGAATATAAAAATGTTGAAGACGATTCAGTTGAGAATGATGCTTGATAAAGAAGAGGAAATAAAAAATCCCTTTACCAAGAATGATAAAGGGAAATTTACTTTTTGAGGTCGGTAGCGGATTTGAACCGCTGTACGAGGTTTTGCAGACCTCTGCCTAACCGCTCGGCCAACCGACCATAATTGAAAAGCGATGGCAAATATAAATGATTTTCAGATATTATGCCACCATTTTTTAAAAATCATGCGAATTCTCCATGATGAACAACAGAAGAAAGCCAATATAAGTTCCTAAGACTTCTTTCGTTTGTTTTTAAGCGTATAATAATCAAGGAAATAAAGAATTTTTAAAGTGAAAGTATTCGTTTGGGGAGCATCGCCGAACAATTTGAAATTTTCAAAATAATTAATATTTGTATTTTCATCATCCGCATTGATGATGGCATTTTTCCATACAAAAATCAAATCGCTACCCGGAGCAAACCGCCAACGGTAAATCATATCTATGGTAAAGGCATTATAGCTGAGATCGTTGTTATCGGAATAATCAGAAGCCAGCAGCCTTCCTTTATCACTTAACGAATGGAACGAATCATAATTCACTTTCGACCAATAATGCCTCAAATCCAAGGTAACCCCCATGCTCCGATTAAAAATATAATTGGCCCTTAGCGAATTAACCGTCGTATTGATGTCCCGAATCCCCATAATACTTTGATCATTGTCATCAAAACTAGCAAAACCAACATTATTTGATTCATGATCAAAATTGGTAGACCAAATCATAAATAGACGATCGCTGAATCGAAAACGAGGAGAAACAGAAAAACCCAAATCATACCGATTTTCCTGATTCACATAAACGTACCGAACACGCACATCATAAGCGAATTTTTTTCGATAGTCGGAAGAAATCCAAAGGTTCGTACCCAAATATTGTGGAACATCCAAATAGGTTTCAAAATTATCATCCAAGCGGGGTTCGAAGTAATCTCTTGCCCGGATAGGGTTGGCAAATAAATTATAACCAAAAGAGAAAAAGGTTTTTAATACATAATAGTTGTTAACATGAATGCCCAGATTCGTGAAATAATTAGGGTTATATAACATATTATATCCCAAAGAAACATTTACACCTGAAGAATTGAAATTGCCAAAAGGTTCATACTGGTTAAAATTGGCATAAAGACCCATCGAACGTTCATTATTATTATATAGGAATCCCAAATCATTTGGATCGTAAGTATCGCTTTCTACATTATACCAAGCACCGTAGCCTAATTTACCGCCCGTTTTTCCAATATCAAAAGAATAAGCATGTCCCAAACTGATGTCGGTTCCTCCTTCAGCCTTAGGCGTGAAAATTTGACTCAGCTTAAAATTGCCGCCCACATTCAAGGTCCTTTTTTTATTATTGACATTGAACAAAAGCCCTGAAGTATTGGCATCATAATCTTCCCCAAAACGAGTCGTATTGGCATTGACAAAAGATATGGATGAATTGTTTTTCAAATTCTGATCAAAGACCAAAACATTATAATTAGTAACAGGGCTGGTCTCTATTTCTCGGGTGTCTGATGTTAGCGTATCTTTTACAATGGCAAATGTTTTTCTTGTTATTCCGTTGAAAACACCAATGCCCAATCCTCCTCCTGTTCTTCCCGACAATTTCAAAGCATTAATCAAAGGCGTTTCTATCGGGTTGGAATCGACAACTTCGTTGTCTTGCAATTCATCATAGGCCCTACTGATATTTATAGGTGTTCCCCCTACTCGACGAGAATAAAAGAGCCTTCCTTTATTAAATAATTCAGTTCCCTCGGTAAAGAAAGGACGATTTTCATCAAAGCGTATTTCGAAGGCAGACAAATTCAAGACCTGATCGTCCTGAGCAGCATCTCCGAAATTAGGAATCAGAGTCATATCAAGGGTGAAAGCATCGCTCAATCCATATTTGATATCCATTCCGCCGGTAAAGTTCCGCCCTACACGACTAGAAGGGTCTCCATTTTTATCTCTAAAATGCTCAACCGTTCCGGCTAAAAATGGCGTTGCTTGCAAACGAATGGGAGACTCAACATCACGCACACCCGTAAGAATGCCCGACTGGTTCAATAACCCGTCTATGGCCGGATCAATAGGATTCCACCAAGATTGGGAGCGGGTACGCCTGATGGTTCTCGTAAAATTGATATGCCATTTCTGTTCCGTAGCTTTTGGAAAACGCAAAGCAGAAAAAGGAATTTCCATTTCAACAACCCACCGGTCATCATGTAAAACGATTTCGCTTTTCCAAACCGCATCCCAATTCTTATCTTGTCCTTGTGAGGATAATTTGATATCATATTGTGCCCCTGCAGCCGACACACAGAAAAATACTCCATTTATACCATCCATATAATTATCAAAACCTACACCAAACCAGTCAGTGTTAGTATTGCCAAAAGGGCCTCGGCTCCTTTGGTCTCCTTCATCCCGGATGCATAATTGCCGAAGGATGCTATCCTTTGATGTTTCATATAGTTCGGCAAAAACGTAAATGCTAGCATTATCGTAAAGAATCCTTACTTCAGATTTGCGATCAGATGGTACGTTAGGGGTGGGTTTTTCATCAATAAAGTCAGTCGCAACAGGTAGGTTTTGCCAATCCAGTT
>JAHDDR010000121.1 GCA_020629255.1 Saprospiraceae bacterium
GCAGATTTAATGCCCGACTGGTTCAATTTTGTGGATAACTCTTCGGTTTGCCTCCGACTTAGACAATAAATGATGCCCGACTGCCCTCTCCTACTTCGAATGAATTCAATAATTTGCTCCCTTCTACTTCGGCCAGGACGAACCGTCAGGCTTAGGTTGGGTCGATCGAAGGAAGCTATAAAACGTTCTGGGTTTTCCAAAGCCAATTGTTGTTCGATATCTTTTCGAGTTACTCTATCCGCCGTTGCTGTTAAAGCGACAATAGGAATGGTAGGAAAATGTTGCCGTATAAATTTTAAGCGAGTGTACTCCGGTCTAAAATCATGCCCCCAAGAAGAAATACAATGGGCTTCATCTATGGCAATCAGATTCACATCTATGTTTTGCATCAGACGGATAAAATCTTGGGAGACTGCTTTTTCCGGAGAAACATACAACAAATCAATTTTATCTCTCAGCAAATCATTTTCAATCGCCATAAATTCGGTATGTCCCAACGTACTATTAATAAAAGCCGCAGAAACACCATTCGATTTCAAACCTTCTACCTGATCTTTCATCAAGGCAATGAGCGGTGAAACAACGATGCATGTACCTGGCATGGTGATGGCCGGTATCTGAAAACAAATGGACTTACCACCTCCGGTCGGCATAAGAACCACCGCATCTTTCTTATGATACAAGGCTTCTATGATGTCCCATTGCATGGGTCTGAAATCATCATAACCGAAATATTCTTTTAAAGCAGATTTGGCTTGTGTGGCATTCATAGATTTTCTATTGAAATAATTTTATCTGTTCTAGTGGGTACATTCGTTTCTAACTTTTTAAATCGTTCAATTTCCTTTTCTACAACTTTAGTCCACTTAAAACCTACAACAAAAATAACAACTTGTTTCATTTAATGACGGTTCCATTCAAATATAAAATAAAAAGTTGAAGATTGTTTTTTATGAGGTTCGTCAACGAAAACCATCAATTATCCGTTATTTTTACAGTCAGCAATACTACTTTCTCGAATGAATCATATCATAAAAATCATTTTCCTTCTTTTCCCGTTGGGAATATTCGCCCAAGATTTTTCTGAATACGAATGGCATGAATACAATCCTTCCAACACACCCTTCAAGAGCCAACATGTTTTGGATATTCTTATAGATGATAAGAAAGATCTCGCTTGGGTATCAACGGAACAATTGGATTTATTTTCTTTTGATGGACAAGAATGGAAACATTACCCGATACCCAGCGATTGGGAAAAAGAAGGGGAATTGAAATCCATGTATTTGGATGGAAAAGGTAAAATCTGGATAGCGGGTTACCCCGGATATCTTCTTTCTTTCGACACCGCGGTTAAACGTTGGAACCGGACTAAATTTTTAGAAGGACATCCTTGGATCATTCGTTCTAACAAAAAAGGTTCCTTTCTTATTTCAACGACCCAAGAAACCGGTCTTTTATATCAATACAATAACGGGCGGCTTTCCTTGTTGGATAAACAGTATAAAATGGTATATGATATACATTTCAAAGCAAATGGAAATGCTTTGGTCGCCTATCGTAGCGGCGTGTATGAATATGAGATGAAAGCCGACGGCTCTTATCACAAAAAGAAATGCCAAAGAATGTTCAAACATGCCATTCAGGCTATGGATTTTGATAGCCAACAAAATTTGTGGGGAGCTTCTTACAAAAGCCATTTTTTGCATCAACTCATCAAAGGGAAATGGCATACCATCCAACAAGCACCCACCCAAATTTATCAGGCTACCCCCTCTACGAAGCAGCGTTATATCATTCAAAATGTATTAGTTCTTCCGGATGATCGAGCAGCCATCAGCACCCAAAGCAAAGCCAGTATTGCTTTTTATAATGGCAAAACTTGGGAAGCTTATAATTTGCCTGTCAAATATTCTTCTGATGGTGTGGAGCAAATCAAATTCATGGAAAAAGATAGTTCTGTTTGGGTGGCGACAAGACAAAGCGGCTTGTTTGTTTTCCGAAAAAAAATAGAGGAAGTCCTTCCGGAACAATTGCCACAATGGACGGGTCCCATTGAAGAAGGTGGGCAAGTTTCTTTTGCTCCAAATCTAAGTCGTGCCGTAAAAACAGAAGGGGAATTCAAAGCAATACATGATAAAATCAGAATCGAAATCGTTGACCCTAAATTTATTGATGGTGATATCGTATCTGTTTATTTTAATGGGAAAATACTTTTGAGAAAAGAAAAGGTAACGGAGCAAGCCCATGTTTTCCATATAGATTTGAAAAAGGGAGAGAATGAAATTTTACTCTTCGCCCATAACTTAGGAACACGCCCTCCGAATACTGCCTCTTTAAAAATATTTGATGGAGAAAATGATCCCAAGGAAATTGTTATTGATTCCGATTTTAATCAGTGTGGGAGAATGATTATTACGAAAGAATAAACCCTTTAATATATGTCTCAAGAACATGATGAAATTTTAGATTATTTCCCCGAAGATCATGAAGGTCGATCTAATTTCGACAAAGATGATGTTGTCGTTTTGGCTAGAATTTTTGCCGACAAAGTAGAGGCCCAAGTGGCTGTTTCTTTGTTACGAACCCAAAAAATCCCTCATTTTTTGAGTGACACGAATGCTACTCTTTTTACGGAGAATGTATTGGGAGGAGAACGATTGTTTGTTCGCCAAGAAGATTTGACAACTGTTTCCGAAATCCTCGATAGTGTCAAAGACAAACCTTATGAAGGGGAAGAAGATTGGTACAAAGAAGTAAGAACGAACCAAAGTTATGCTCCTTACAGAAATTTGACCTTCGCCTTCATCTTTGCCATAGCTGCTTTTTTTATCTTCACACTCATATATATATTATTAACAAAATAGAACGATATTAACATGTCTCAACAAAATAGAATTGCCCCGAAATTCCGTTTGGATGGAAAAGTAGCCATCGTTACCGGTGCTAGCAAAGGAATTGGAGAAGCCATTGCTAGGGGCTTGGCTGAGTTTGGTGCAAAAGTAGTCATCAGTAGTAGAAACCAAGATTCGGTAGATGCCGTTGCTGCTTCCTTCAAGGAAGATGGTTTGGAAGCAGTGGGAATTACTTGCCATGTCGGTAAAAAAGATCAACTGGAACAGCTGGTTGAAAAAACAAAAGAGATTTATGGAGGCATTGATATCTTAATCAATAATGCTGCAACGAATCCTGTTTTTGGACCCGTTAATGATGCTTCGGATGAGGTCTTCGATAAAATAATGGGGGTGAATATCAAATCGCCGTGGCAATTGTCCAACTTGGTTTTTCCAAGCATGAAGGAACGAGGTGGAGGCTCTATCATCAATATCAGTTCTGTGGAAGGACATAAACCCGGTTTCGGATTAGGTTTATATAGTGTAAGCAAAGCCGGTTTGATTATGCTTACGCAAAACCAAGCAAAAGAATGGGGTTTTGCTAAAATCAGAGTGAATGCTTTATGCCCCGGATTGGTGAAAACAAAATTCAGCCAAGCCCTGTGGACGAACGATGCTTTATTGAAGCAGTTGGAAACCCATATTCCTTCGGGGCGGATAGCCCAACCCGATGAAATGGCGGGTCTTGCTGTTTTCTTGGCTTCGGATGCAGCGAGTTATTGCACCGGAGGGGTCTATACCGCAGATGGAGGTTATTTGATTGCCGGATAAATTTAAGTACTTCGACAAAAAAATATAATCATAAAAAGGGCTATCCGAAATTCGGATAGCCCTTCATCGTCAATATAATAAAATAAGTAGTCCTTATTTAAGTATCAATTTTTTCGACACATTTCCTTCATCAAAGCCTATCTTCATAATATATGATCCTGAAGGTATATTGCTTCTATTAATATAGAAATAATTGTTGTCAATACCTTGATAATCTCTAACCAAACGACCATTGATATCAAAAATTTGAACATTTCTCATAAGTGCTTCTTCTTTGGAAGTCAAAATGATTTCGTTTCCAACTGGATTCGGTGCTAAAGTCAAAGCAACCTCGTTGCCTTTGATGTTCTCTACCGAAACAACACAGTTATCTTCTGGTGGAGCCAAATCACATAAATCCAATTGAACGAAAGCCCTTGGAGCATAGAATGCCATGATGGTATCAATATTCATTCTGGCTTTTTCAGCAGACATTCCTTCGTTAAGAGCTAAGCCTTGATCGTGGAATGTACCTCCTGATGGGTGAGGCAATTGGTTCCATGGCACACCATTTGGAAAGTCCGGTAAAATTGGAGGAGAAAGGGCACTTGGATCCCACCATTCTACAACAACTCCTTCGTCCACCATATTGCTATTTGGCGGATTGGTTACGGGATACAAAGATTCATAGAAAGAATGCCCGGCAATACCAGAATTTGTAGTGGCTTGTGTGGTGTACACATCAGCGATGTTGGCATCTTTTATTTTTTGATTATTGCCTAACATATCTTGTTCCATAGCAACGATGCTACTTCCTTGTACCCTAACGATATCATCTCCCGTGGTTGGCACTTTCAATACATCATCACCATAGGGAGCAAAGAAGTCGAATGCAGATTGTACAGAAATAATTGGAGCACTATTTTCATCCAACCAAGAAATGTCCCCCAAAGCACCACCTATATTCATTACCAAATCAACATCAGAACTTTCGTTAGGATAATTGGCATAACAAAGTGTGTCTCCTGCTGGAAAACCGAAGGCCGCATCCGGAGCAACAGCAGTTACTTTTCCTTCTATATCTCCATGATAAGTAGGAACAACCATTGGTGTTTCTGGTGTACCATCCATATTCACATCCAACATAAATTTTAATGGTCCATGAGTCGTACTAATAATTTCATTGTAATCATCCAATGTAGCCATACCTAATACTAGATAGCCACCTGTTCCCGTACCGATAGCTACAATTCTAGTCGGATCAACTTTATAGGTATTACCTCCATTGTTGTAATTATCTTTAAAGAAACGAACAGCCGTACGACCATCTTGGATTCCTCTATAAGCTGCTTGGATCAAGCCCAAAGCTCTAGTCGGTTGGTCCGGTGCTAATGGATTCCATCCTGTACGATAGGTAACAGATGCTGCGGTATATCCCATCTTCGCTAAACGGGTACAAATTTCCACAACACTATTATCTGTTTTACGACCAGAAATTTGTCCATTTGTAACGGGAGGTAAAAAATTCCCCGTATGGAAAACCAAAGCCAAAGGACGCTCATTAGCCGTATCACCTACCGGCTCATAGATATCCATCTTTAAATCTTCAGGAACAGCCTCTCCTTCTTGTTGGAAATAAAGTGCCGTTGCATTCATACCATAAGTGACATCAGAAGATACTGTCACGTCGGTAAACGTTTCTGCCAGAAACTTCTGGGCTGTACTTACTTGTACGGCCAGCACCATGAATAAAAAAGTAAAGAGTAAATTAATTCTAAACATTATTAAGCAATTTGATGAAAAAATTTTATTCGAAGATAAGGGAAATAAGAATTCATTTCCCTTATTTATTTTCTATTTATTTAGGTTCATATGTTAAGGTTAGATAAGCCATACGGCCAATTCTAGGTCCTCCATAGGTTTGAAATCTTTTCTTATTCAAAATATTTGAAGCTCCTATCTTAATGGTCGTATCTATTTTAGGTATCAATACGTTGAATTGGGCATCTAACATATCATAAGTAGGAACAAACCCGGTAAACTGGGGTGACCCTTCAAATAGAAAACCTTCTACCCATTTGTAGTTGATATTGAACCCCATGTTCTTTATGGTTTTCTTTCCTAATTTCATTTTCAGGTTTCGCCCTGCCAGACCTACATTGAATTTATGTTCCGGCGTATTAAAGGCCGGAATGATAGGATCATCTTTAGCGGCTTTCAATAATTTATTCCAAGAATAATTTCCGTTGATGCTATAATTATCAATAAAATAATAATTAACACCTACGGCAATTCCTTGTGTGGTAACGGTGTTGGTTGAGTTCGCCGCATATCTATAAGGTTGTAATTCTCGAATTCCTCCTATATCATCATACTGGAAATCAACACCAATCTGATAACCTAAAAAGTTGTTATAGATACTATAATAATATCCGGCATCTACATAGACCCTATCGAACAACGTCGTTCTGGCTCCTACTTCAAAAGTCTGGACTCTTTCGGGTTGAACCGGTGCGATATTAAAGGTATCCAATGCAGAAGGATCCAAACCGATAAAATTAGAGAATGCTTCTTCTAAAGATTCAACGGTTACCAAATCTTCTGCCCCATTCAAGTTACCCGAAAGGATCGCCCGACCTACATTTAGGAAGAGGTATTGATCCGATAAGGTAGGATTACGTATTGCGGAAGAAAAAGAAACACGGAAAAAATTATTCTGTGATGGTGTATAAACTAACGATACCGCTGGTGAGAACAACCATTTGAAGTTTTCATTTTTATCGGTACGAAAAGCAAATTGGGTTTTTACTTTTTTATCAAAAAATGATTTTTCGAAGCCTCCATATATTCCGAATTCTTTATTGGTAATGGTCGATATCGAATCGGAGAAGACTGTTCCTTTAGACTTTGGAGTATATATTCTTCCATTGGCTCCTATGGTAATTTTATCCATCCAAGTAGGAGTGAAAATATATTCGCCATGTAGATGGTATAAAGCAGAATTATCGAAGAACTTCGTTCCTCCTTCCGATCTCAAGGTAGATGTGATATCGTCGAATTCTGTTTGGAAACGATCTGTACCCGGTTCGAAATAAGATACTGCTGAAGATGAGCCAGCACCTGGACCATTGGCAACAGCCGCTGCATCGGCATGATACCCTCCTATTACGGCGCTATTTTCTGCCAACCATGCCTCCGCTGCCGCTACATCAAATTCTGTCACCCCTATAAATACTCCAGTAACGGGATCAAAAATAGGTTCGGGAGGTGGGGGGTAACCAGAGTCCTCATTATTGATTAATGGACTAATTTCAGATAGCCAATAATTGGAGTAATCAGAACCCCATTCGAAATTGGATTTCGCACGGTTTTGCAATTCCAATGCTGTAAAATAAGGGTCATAAGAGTCTCCTGCCCCTGTCCTAGTAGTATAAGCCCTTACAAAATATTTGTTCCTTTTTTTAAATTCCAATGTGTTCTGTAAGAAGGTGATATTTTTTAAGCTGAAACGATTGTCTCCTTGATATACGGTTGTACCTGCACCAAAATTAGTAGCAAAGATTACTTCGGGAGATTGTTCTTTCAACGATGGATTTACTCTAAAATGAAGCCCTAGATTGGCTTTTAAATTTTGAGTATTATAATCTACCAAATCTATTTCTCTATAACCTGTTCTATAGAAGGTTCCCAAACCTGGGTTCTCGAATGTTGCCGGAGGATTCCCTCCATAACCATTTATATATTCATCACCATAAACATTTACAGCATCATAGCCTCCCGGATTGGAAGCGTCTACTCTAGAATCTGTAATCGGGTCATAATTTTCTGCTTCCCAATCGTCGGCACGGAAATATTCTAAATTCAATTTATAGGCGAAAAATTTATTGTCTTCTTTATTTTTGATGACATCCGCCCATCTTATCGCTCCTTTGATTTGATTTCTCTCTGCTACTTTTACCATAGCCGAAAGACCTTCCTTAAAGAAAGGATCTTTCGTTCTCATACTAATCACACCATTAAAGGCATTAGGTCCATAAAAAGCAGAACTTGCTCCTACAATCAATTCCACTTTATTCACATCCAATTCTGATGACCCGAGGAAGTTACCTAAAGAGAAATTCAGACCTGGTGCTTGATTATCTACACCATCTATGATTTGAAGGGAACGAACCGGACTTGTACTATTAAATCCTCTCGTGTTCACCACTTTGAAACCTAAACTGGCTGCGGTTAAATCCACGCCTTTCAAGGAACCCAGACCATCATAAAAATCGGCTGCCGGTGTTTCTTTGATGGCGATGATATCCATTGCTTCTACTGTAAGGGGAGATTCTTTTTGCTTGTCGGAAATACGACTGGCTTTCACATCCACTACTCCGATTTCGACAGATTGCTCCTCCAAGTTAATGGTTATCTTTTCGGATGAGTTGACAGTTATGATTTTCGTATCAAAACCGATATAAGAGACTTCCAAATCGATGGGAAAGGGTTTGTCTGTTTCGAATTCGAAAGAACCGTCCCAATCCGATACCGTTCCCTCGGAAGTATTTACGATGACGACTCCCGCTCCAATCAAAGGTTCGTTATTGGCAGCATCATAAACAATACCCTGAACTGTTGTTTGTGCCCAAAGGCTTTGTACAGTTCCAACTAAAAATAGAGTGCAAATAATTGTAATGATTCTTTTCATGCAAATAAGATTGTTATTAAGCTTTCAGCATTGATTTTTGTGAAATGCATAAGGATTTGTTTTTATGTGATAGTTGGATTACAACAAGTAATTATGATCTATGAATATAGTAATAAACCTATTAGGAACAAGAATACAAATGATAAAAACTTGTTATTTAAAGCCAAAATGGCTTATAGGTAGCAGAATTAACTTGCCTTACAAGAGATCAAAGATAATATAAGCTTAAAGCTATTGATTATAGTGTGTATTAATTTTTTCAAAATTAACCTTTCGATTTTATGGAATTTTTGGTTGTGCTGCGTCTTTGTATAAAATAATTGAATATGAAACAGGTTATAATTTTCTTTTTACTGCTCCAAACGATAGTACTGAATGGACAAAATGTTATTGATGATGTGTTTTCTGCTTCTTCAAAAGTTGGGCAAGAGATCATATTGGAAGGTACTATCCAAAGTTTGTATTATGCACACCAATCCCAAGGGAAGCCCTTGTTCATCAATATTGATTTACCTCACTATAAAAACCCTTTGACTGTGGTGATTTTCAAAGATTACAGGATGCCTTTTTATATTACTGAAGACATGGAAGGGCAAAGGGTTCGGATTTCGGGTAAGGTTTTGAAAAATGGGGATTATAAACCCTCTATTATTTTAAAAGATCCGACTCAATTGATGATGTTAACAGAACTTGACGAAGGTTGATTTTCTGCAATCAATTCTATTCGAAAGGCTTAATCATCTTATCGAGATATTCTTTATCTCCTTGACTGATTCTAACGATATAATATCCGGAAGGGAAATAGGAGACATCTATTTTCAGATTGTGTCCCGACGGTGCATATTCTCTCAGCATTCGCCCTTGTATATCAAAAATCTCAACCCTTTCGTTTCCGTATAGGCGGGTGGCAAAAGCTACTTGTAATTCTTCCTTGATGAGTGTCGGATAGATATAGGGTTCTGATATTTCTATCATTTCGGGGGTATCTTTTGTACAGATGGTGCTATTCCAATAATTCAGGCAATGGTGATCTACACAATAGCTGCCTTCTATATCGATGGAAATAGTTTGAAGGCAAATTTCGTAATGCCCTATTTTTTTGAGTTCTTCCTGACGTGTTACCGGAGAACCATCTTCATGGATATAGTACTTGGGTTCATCCGGTGGTGTGATGCTCCAAGCATGTTGGTAAATTTCTTGGCAATTTTTATTTTTTGTCAGAGGTTCAAATAAATATGTACAACCATCTCCAGCTACTTCGTATTCGAAATGGGGGATGTTTTTTTGGCATCCCTCCGAAATATGGAAAACAAAATCTTTTGCATCCGAATAGGAAAAAAAATCGCAGGCGGTAAAATCATCATCATAATTATCGGATGATTGTATGAGCCCTATTCTTATTCTTACTGTATATGTTCCAATATCTAAATTTTCAGGAATATGGAATGAAGCGATATGAAGCGAGGCGGAAGGATCCAGAAAATGGGAATCATACATTAATTCATGATCTTCGAAATTTTCATCTTTGTTCTTATCCAGCCAAATTTTCATCCTTTGCCCTTCTGGATTATTTCCTTCATTCCAATTTTCAACAATTCTTGCCAATGTTCTGATTTCATATTCTGCCCCTCTTTCTAAAAGCACACATTGATCTTCCAACAAAAATTCTTCACATTGGATTTCAATATTTTTAACTTTCTCCCCTCCATAGGTGTCTTCTATTTTAAAGCCTAATAGTCGTAAATTATCACAGCTATTTTCTAAAGACGTCGGCTCGCATATAGTTTGGGCATTAATTGTATTTGCCATTCCCAAAAAGACCCAAAAAAAAAGTAATTGTATGTGTATGTGTCGTATCAAAATTGCCTATTACTCATCAAATCTAATTTATTATCATACCTTAATAATACAAAAAAACGCTCTACGAGTAAATACATAGAGCGTTTTTTTGAGTCATGGCCTTATAAACCTATCTTATTTTCATCCATTTTATTCTGTTTGTTTTACTTGGATTTCTACTCTTTGATTCATGTTTCGTTCTTGGGGTTCATCGGTAGCGATGGGGCTCGATTTCCCCGACCCCTCAAATGTCATCCTTGCTTTATTGATGCCATAAGCACTTAAATATTCGTAGACTTTTCTCGCTCTCCAAGTAGATAACCAAACACAATATTCATTGGAAGGAAGACCGTTGGTGTATCCTTTGATTTCGATGGTATAATCCGGGTTTTGTTTTAAATATCCCACCAGTTTATTCAACTCCATTTTAGTATCGTAAATCAGTTCGTAGGAATCATCTTTGAAGAAAAGATTATTAAGGGTGAAAATATTTCCTTTGTTCTCCATTTCTTCTTCGTAATTGATTTTGAAACGGAATAGTCCTTTTTGGAAAGTGCCCGCCCATAAGGCTCCATCTTGATCTATGCCTGCACATAAGGTTTTATCCTTGGTATATCCTTCTTTGACATCGTATTTTTTTAATGCTTTGCTTCTTAAATTATAGCGAGTAAGGATATCCGACGCAAAATACAATCGTTTATTTTTATCAAAATACATTCCATTTACCCTTCCTTTGAAGGCTCCGTTCCTAAGAACTTTCCTATTCCATTCGCCTTCTTTTATCACCCACAAATCTCTGCGGGTCATGAGCCAGAGTTCATCCTCTTTTTCTGTAATGGCTGTTGCTCTATCATATTGCTTATGAAGTTTCCAAATATTGTTCATCACATGGCAAACACCCATTGCTGTTCCTATCCACAAGGCATTGCTTTGATCCAAGTGTATGAAATTAACTTCATCCGATTTTAATTTCGAGTTTCCTTTATGGTAATGGGATTTCATTTCCAGCGTATGGGCATCATAAACATATACTCCTTTTTTTCGAGTACCAATCCAAAGTTCCCTATCCTTTACTTTCATACTACTTACTTGGACACCTAATTCCAATTGGAAACTTTTTTTTCTGTCTAAAGTCATGACTTTGCCAGAAGACAAGGCATTCCATGCGTAATTATAATCCAAGGCAATGGCAGTAACGGCTCCTTCTTCGTGAATGGTTCGTACCCCATCGAAGGAATTGAATAAGAATAATCCTTTATTCGTACCGACCCAAAGCATGTCTGCATCGTCTGCTTGGATACAACTGACTTGTATATCTTTAATAAATTGTTGGCAGTATTCTTTAGGTATGCTGTCCTGTGCTGCCACCCATAAAGGGAATAGGATAAAAATAGTAGTTCTGAATACTAAACTCATTGTGCTTGTGTTTATCTCTTTTTATTCCATCTTTAGACGAAACAAAATCCAAATATGTCTAAGAAACTGTTTGATTTTAACATTTAGAATTTGATATGCTCCTTTTTTCACTGCTTTTCGTTCTCAAAATGCTCATTTAGCTCTGGCTAAACTCCGCTTTTCATGCCTCAATCAGCAGAAAAAATGAACGACAACAATTTTCAAAAGCTAAATTCAAACAGCTTCAATGTTTTTACGAGAAATTTTCCAGAATTAACATCTTGTTAATCCAGAACTATTGGAGGGTAGTTGGATACGAAGATAAAATGCAGTTCTTTTTTATCAAAATAATTAATATACTTTTTTTTCAAATTCGTAAATTACAACGACTTGCTTCTACGAAAAAAACTTGGGATCAGCTCTGATTATCTAATCTGCAATACTTTTATTTCCACTCTTTGGTTTTTGGATCTACCGGCTTTGGTTCCATTGGTAGCAATGGGTTTTTTCTTACCATATCCTTTAAAAAATACTTGTGATTCGGGAATCCCCCGACTATAAAAATATTCGGCAACATTCTGTGCCCTGCCTGTAGAAAGCCATTGGCAATACTCTTCGGTGGGAAGGCTGTTGGTATGCCCACCTATTTCGACGACCACATGCCGATGCGTGGTTAAAAAATCATATACTTCACGAAGCACGGGCATCGACTCTTCTTTATAATTCAATGAATCGGCTGTGAAATAAAGTTGTTCCATCGTAATGGTCTGCCCTACTTCTATGGATTCAATTTTCAAGTCCGGTATAATTTTGGGACCATTGATAACAAAATCCTTTTCTGCCGTACAGCCTTTTTCATCCGTTACTGTCACCTTATAATCTCCCACAGCCAATCGTTTTCTTTCTTCTCCTTTTGTCCGATTTTCCCAAACGAATTTATAATCTTCATTTCCGCCGGTTGCCCCAACTAATATCCTTCCATCTTTGTATCCTCCTTTAGAAACATCATCTTTTTCTACTAAATTTACAGCTAGAGGCTCGGGCCCTAATACAGAAGTCGTCAACACTTTGGAGCGTTTTTCTGAGTCGGAAACGGTTACGGTGTATGTTCCGGCAGAAAGACCTTTCGCCACAGCCCCTTTACAGCCTTTACAGCTCCATTCGAAAAAGTAAGGAGCTGCTCCTCCGGTTACCCGTACGCCTAAAGCTCCGTCCGTATCATCTGAGCAATCCAAAACTTTTTGGCTGAAGCAAATCGCTGAAAAATCAATATCTTCTTCTTCGACTTCTCTGAAGTATAATCGGAATCTAAACAAACCGTTCTTGGCTGTACCGACCCACATGTTGTTGTTCTTATCACTAGTGACCGCAAGGGATTGATCACTGACAAAACCGATTTTATCGGCATAAACGGCAAGGGTATCTTCAATAATATCATACCTAGAAAAAACATTGGATGCCATATAAAGGCGGCCTTCTTCGTCGAATGCCATATCCTTGACGACTCCGTCTGTCAATCTTCTATCCAAACGAATTCTTGCCCAGCGATTCTGTGGATCGACCTTCCATAATTTTTGATTCCCCAAGAACCAAATATCATCGGCATACTTGGCAACGGCTGTTACATTATCCGATTTTTCATAGGTTTTCCAATTATCATAATCTGCTCGACAAACGCCACTTTTTGTTCCCATCCAAATGACACCAAAGCGATCGGATTGCACAAAATTTATATTGTCGGATGGCAATTTAGAGTTTGATTTTGTATGATGGCCCACCTTCTTCATCTTTCCTACATCCCAAACATAGACTCCATTATTTTCTGTTCCTATCCAAAGGATAGAATCCTTAGTCGTCATGGATGTGATTTTCAATCCATCATTATTTGACAAGGGGAAGCGATGTTTTTTGTCGCCACTCATGATTTCCCCGGTTTCCAGACCCGCCCAAACCTGTCCTTTATTATCAATTGTCAGAGCATTTACGGCTGTTTCTTTTTGAATGGCTTTTACGCCTTGATAATAATCAAAAACAAAAAGACCATTTGCGGAGCCGACCCAAATCCGATTGCCTTCGTCTACCAATAAATCGTAAATCGGATCGGTTTCTTCGAAATGTTGGGAGCGTTCTACCTGAACCATGTGTTGCCCCAATAAAATATTTAAGGAACATAACATGAACAACATCGAAAGAAAAGAAAAGAATAAAAGCTGTCTCATTTTAATTGTGATATGATTACGACATGCAAATTAACACAAAGTCTTGATTCGGATCATTAAGGTAGCGTTAAAGAAGGCTTAGAATAAAAATTTCCCTTCCATAATAATCATGGAAGGGAAATTTAAACGTGATTCGTCCGGTTAAAATTATCCCTTTTTCACTTTGATAGTACAACCAATGGCTTTGGTGGAACTGGGATCGACCTCTTTTCCATCCATTAAGGATTTGAATGCGTTGTCTATATAATTTGTTTTTACAGCTGCTGCATCTTCATGGTTATCATCAATAGCTCCATGATAGGCTACTTTGAATCCTTCTTCTGTTTTATTCAACACATAGACTTCAGGTGTTCTTGTTGCCCCGAATTTAGGATACACGGATTGACGGGCGTCAATCACGTAAGGAAAATCAAAGCCTTTTTCTTCGGCTCTTTTCTTCATGTTCTCCAAACTATCGCCAGGTTTTACTTCCAAATCGTTGGGCATGATCGCTATTATCGGATAACC
>JAHDDR010000122.1:0-6367 GCA_020629255.1 Saprospiraceae bacterium
TTTTGAATTTTCTGTTTTGATTTATTCCTATTTATTTTTAAAAGAATCATTTATCCAATGCCATGAAAAAAACCTATAGTTTTTTATTTCTTTTGTTCTTTGCTTTTAATTGTATTGCACAAACCAAATTAATCTCCCACAAAAGCCATAGCGGGCATTCTTCGAAATTTAGAATAGCATGGGAAAATAATCTTGGAGATATTTCTTTTTCTGATTTCGGAGAAGCTCCAAGCCCTTTTATAGAATTCGCCCAATTAGACAGTCTTATTTTTATAGATGACACGACCACCATCATAGTAACGACAAACATGTGCAAAGATCGTCGAAAAGAAGATGCTGACACCACCATTTGGGAAGAGGGAAGGGCTATTGTACATCATCATACCTTGTTTAACCAACAACATGATTTGGATAAAATAAAACATGATTTAGATCAGTATTATAATTTCGTGAACAATAGTGAAGACATTATTTTTATCGGTTATGACAATGGAGAAAATCAACAACAAAACGATTCACAAGAAGAACAATCTGGAGATAATAATCAACAACAAAATCAAAATCAGCAGCAAGAAACTCAAGGAGAACCCGCACCTGTTGCTTCTCCTCCATCCATAAAAAAGGTAGAGAAGAAAACATCGAAAAGAAAAAAAAGAAAGAAGGCCAGAAAAGAGAAAAATAAAAATAAGCCCCAGAAGAAAAAGAGAGAACACATGAATAACACAGAAAAAAAATCGGGTCTTTTGTTGGTCTCTAATACTCCTTCAAAGAATTACATTATTTTATTTATGGGGACCATTGCTTTTTTACTCGGATTTATTCATCATAAATTGAAATAGTTCTGCCTTTAAATCCTTTTATTATGAAAAACTTTTTTTGCACGATATTCATTTTATTTTTATCTTTTCAAGTTTTTGCACAGACAAAATTAATTTCCCATAAAAGCCACAGTGGAAATTCTTCCAATTTCAGCACGGCATTAGAAATAAATTTCGGAGACATTTCTCTTTCTGATTTCGGAAACCCCATATTTCCTTCAGTTCCTGATAGCATATTTGAAAATGGAAAAATAAAAACTTCTTCTACCAAACCCATTATGTGTAAAAGTAAAATACCCCCAACAGAAAACGATTCATTGCAAGAAAAGAATAACACTACTCAACAAGAAGAAAATCCTCAAAAAGAAAATACGGAAATAGCTCCCAGCATCCAGCCCGATCTTGGAAAGAAAAACATAAAAGAAAAGGAGTCAAAGTCCAAAAAAGAGAAAAAAAGGAAAAGGGCAAAGAAGAAAGATAAAAAGAAAAAAATGGAGCAGCAAAAAAGCAAGGAAGTACAATCTTCCCTGTTTCCGGCATCCGCCCAACCTTTATCTTCTAACACACCATCTACTCAATATATATTTTTATTCTTGGCTACTATCGCCGCTTTATTGGGACTGATTCATTATAAGTTGAAATAATTTTTTCACTAGATATTATCTTCGGGAATGAAATCCATGAAATCCATTATTTATTTTTTCTTATTTTATGGCATACTTTTCATTCCCTTCCCATTCCATTCTTTCCCTAGTCAAGAAAAATGGATCAATTATTTTTTTGAACATTTTTTTTACCCCATCCTTCATTCTGTTTTTGGAATCGAACTTACCGTTATTCAAATCTCATCTGACACAAAAAGTCTTTACATTTGGGTTCTCATCCTTTTGTTATTTTCCATTATAGATTATTTTCTAACCTCCAAATTCATGAAAGGAAATCCTTCTTGGAGAGACTGGATTACCCCTTACCTGAGGAAAATATTTTCTTATTACTTATCCTTACAATTTATGAAGTATGGTTTTGATAAAATATTCAAAGGACAATTTTATTTACCTGAACCTAACATCCTATTTACTTCTTTTGGAAACCTAGACAAAGACATCGCTTTTTGGAGTACTATGGGGCTTTCCCATTCTTATAGCTTTTTCATGGGTTTATGTGAAGTCATTCCCGCTTTACTTTTATTGCATAAAAAAACAAGAACACTGGGTTTAATTTTAAGTCTTGGCGTTTTACTTAATATTGTGGCGATTAATTTCAGTTATGATATTTCTGTAAAAGTTTATTCTTTATTTTTATTAGCATTAGCTATTACTGCCTTATCTCCCCAACTATATGCCCTTTATTCTTTTTTCATCCAAGGAAAAAATACGGAATTGCAGGTAGAAGAAAACCAATTCATCAAAAATGATTCTCTTCGATTTGGCATTAAATTTTTCGTTATCGGCATGATTTTTCTAGAAGCTTTATTTCCTTATATCATTTCATTTAATTTCAATGATGACCAAGCGAATCGACCTTATTTACATGGTGCTTATAAAATCGAAAACATCAACCCACCCAATGATATAAAAAGATTTTTTATTCATAGAAGAGGTTATCTCATTTTTCAAAACACTAAAGATGAAATGAGTGATTACAGCTTAAAAATAAATCGACAAGAACAAATTTTCACACTCACCAATTATCATTCGGAAAATTTCGATTTCAATTTTTCCTTTTCAGCAACAGATAGTATTCTCACATTACAAAAAGACAGCTTGATTTTAAAAGGAAAAATGATAGATTGGAAAAAAATGCCGGCTCTTCAACAACAATTCCATTGGAGCATTGAGGAAGTAAAATAATTCCGTATATTTATTTTATGGAAAATAAAAAACTTGATTTAAACAAAATATACCAGGGCATGGATATCGTGGGTACCCTTCAAACCCTGCCCGTTTTTGTTACGTGTTTATTATCTATTTTTGCCACATTCGCCAGCATGAGTGAAATAAGATCGAATCCATTAAAAATCATTGACACCATATTATTTTTTTCTGGAACACTTGGATTAATTTCCGGATTAATTTCTTCTTATCTCCTTTATAATGCCAAAAAAAATAGAGATTTCAAACAATTAAACCAAGGCATTTTATTCAACACCATTGCCTGGGCATTATGTAGCATTATTATTTTTTCTTTGGCACTCTCATTTTTCTACTATGACGCTATTAGATGATCAAGAAATATTAGAGCAACAATCTTTTGATGTTCTTTTACTACAAAGAAGATTAAAGAATTTAGGCATTGCTATTCTTGTGGGTGGGATCTCCATACTCTTCGGAGTTAGTTATTTACTCTACGAATTATTAACCCCTTTCTATTTTAACACCCGTCTTATAAAAGATGTTGTGTTTTATATTATTCCTCTTACAACTATTGGTATTTGTGCCATTTATTCAGGCATTTGTTTTTCTTATAGAGAAAACTCAAAAAAAGGAATATTATTCTTACAAATATTCTGGGGACTTACATGTTTTGAATTGGTATTTGTTATTTTTTACTCCGCTATATAAATGCATGGTGTAATAAAATTCGAAAATTTTAAGTCCATTTAATTTCTTGTTATCATAGCCCTTCCTTCATCTGTCAAATACAAATCCATTTCAATCCAATCTACCAACAAGGGATAATCATAACATTCGGGACCGCCGGTCACTAACATCCCATATATCATAAAATGAGGAGACAAAATGAATAAATTATTTTTATCAAACCCTACATCATCCAGTTGGCAACCTTCGGGTATTTTATTCGACAAGGTTTTCAGCATATATTCATACCATCCATCTTTAAATAAGACTTTAGAAGGAGAAAAAGGTTCATTCTTTTTCCAATCCCAATTCACTACAGAATTTTCCTTAATAATTCTAGATGTTCCGGGCACTGCCATTTCAGATTTTTGGGCAATGGATACATAATCATCCCCTAACTTCTCTATTTTATACTTCCCTCTCAAGACACGATTTCCTACGGGCTCAAAATCTTTGATAAAAACTAGAAAAGTTCCTTTCACTTCTGCAGCATTATCTTCCAAAATTTTATTCAACCCCATCCAATTCTCTCCATCGAATTGAGGATATTTTAAAGAAATAGAATATTTCGATTCTTCATTTTTTTCATTGATTGCTTTATCTAATATTTCTGGAAATAAGGCTTCTTTTTCCTGAATAATTCCACCTTCTTGTTTGGAAGGTTGGCAAGAAATACACAAGGATAATGCAGCGATAAAAAATACCTTTTTAACATCCATAACAAACCATTTTGAATTATCATCCCAAAGTACAAAAACCTTATCAAAAAAAGATAGACTCAGCCTTCATTTTGACCTCATCCATTTTTTATGTAAATTTATATCGTAGATTTTAGTCGTTCATTACAAATTTTTGGAAATGGAATTATACGCCCAAGCTTTGATGTATGCTATCCCTCTTTTTTCGGCATTAATATTTATTGAATTTTTTATCGGGCTTAGTATGGGTAAAAAAACCATACGAAGCATGGATACCATATCCAGCCTTAGTTCGGGTTTGACGAATACTTTGAAAGATGTTTTGGGGCTAACAGTTATTATCATCAGTTATGATTTTTTGGTGGGTCACTTAGCATTATTCGACATAAAAACAACTTGGCTTTTGTATGTGCTCGCATTTATCGGGAAAGATTTTGCCGGTTATTGGACACATCGTTTCGAGCATGTCATTAATATTTTTTGGAATCGACACATTATCCATCACAGTAGTGAAGAATTTAATTTACCCTGTGCTTTACGGCAAACCGTTTCTACTTTTTTTGCATTATTTACTTTTTTATATATCCCAATGGCTATTATTGGCATTCCGACACAAGTCATTGCTATTGTTGCTCCCATTCATTTATTTGCCCAATTTTGGTATCACACAACTCTCATAAATAAGATGGGTATTTTAGAATACATTATTGTTACCCCTTCACACCATCGAGTTCACCATGCTATTAATGATATTTATTTGGATAAGAATTTTGCTCAGATTTTTATTATTTGGGACAAACTATTCGGAACCTTTCAAGAAGAATTGGAAGAAGAACCTCCTGTGTATGGTGTAAAAAAACCTGTTCGGACTTGGAATCCTTTTTTAATTAATTTCCAACACATGTGGCTCATTGCCCAAGATGCATTACGCACAAAAAATATTTGGGATAAAATAAGAATTTGGTTCATGCCTACGGGGTGGAGACCCAAAGACGTGCAAGAAAAATATCCCATCGAAATTGTAACAGATCCTCATTCTATGGAAAAATACGACACTCCCGCCACTCCATTTTTTACGGCTTGGCATTGGGTACAACTTCTTACCGCACTTGCCTTATTATTTTATATGCTCTCTGTGATTGTTGCTTTTCCTTTTTATGATATTTTATTATACGGCTTATTTTTAGCCGTAATGGTATTTTCCTATACCACCTTAATGGACAGAAGTCCCTATGCCGGTCTAACAGAATTGGTTAAATTCGGTTTGGGTTTATATCTGATTTATTACATGGGGGGATGGTTTGGCATAGACAACATGTTACCTTATGGAAGTTTCATTATTTTAGGATACCTTATTTTATCCTTGTGCATTACACTTTATTATGTTTTTTCCGATTTAAAAACAGAAAGAGAGAAAAAAGATTTACAACTAGCTTGATACGATTTAAAATATTTTTAATCGGATTATTTTTTTACCCATTTTTTCTTTTTGCACAATCGCAGAAAGACATTTCTTCTTTTTTTTGGGGAACAGAAATACAAGGCGGTAAAATTGTTCCTAACACTTCTAGCCATCCTAAAACGGGGTTCTGTTTTGGCAACCATCTTTTGTTGGGTATTTCGAGTCGAGGCAACCACGCTTGGAGTGAATTTTATAATTACCCTGAATTGGGCATTAGCCTAGGGCACAATTTTTTAGGCGAAAATAAAATTTTCGGTTCCGAATTTTCCTTAACCCCGTTTATTGTTATTCCTACTTCGAAAAACCCTAAAAAGGGAATTAATTTTCGATTCGGTGGTGGTGTTTCTTATTTCACAAAAAAATATGATGAAATTAATAATTCTGAAAATTTATATGTGGGTTCTCACTTAACTTGGGCATTTAATGCTTCATTTTATAAATCATTTTTTATTCATCCACAAATTAAATTAAAAACGGGCATTTCATTACGACACTCATCTAATGGCCATACGGAATTACCGAACTATGGTGTTAATTCTGCTTTTATTAGTATTATCCTTCAATATTATCCGAAACCATTAAAAGAAATTTTAGCCCCAGAAGAACAAAAAGAAAAAGAATATCATTTCTATAGTATTCTTAACCAAGCCATCGGCATCCATGAATTGGGCGGCCCTATCAGTCCAATTGGAGGAAGGGATGGTTTTATTTCTACCACTGGAATTCATTTTGCTGTTTTATTCAAAAAACACATTTTAGTCCGATCCGGTTTTTCGTATCGGTACTATCAATTATATCAAAAATACATTG
>JAHDDR010000122.1:6467-14241 GCA_020629255.1 Saprospiraceae bacterium
TATGACTGGGTCACCAAACGATGGTTCACGACAAAATTTGGCTTGAATGTATATTTATTCAACACAAAGAATTTACCGAAACATAATGTAAGGTTCGGTGCATTTATTAACGCCAATTTCGGCCAAGCTGATTTCACAGAATGGGGATTGGGCTATGTTTATAAAATCAAATAAAAACATTTCATGAATTCTGAATACCTAACACTACCCCAAGGAAAGCTTCATTATAAAACCGCTGGCGACATCCATAAAGAAACTATTGTTTTTTTACATGGTTTTCCTGAATTCTGGTATTCATGGAGAAAACAATTGGAATATTTTTCAAAAGATTACCACGTTATCGCTCCTGATATGCGAGGATATAATACATCATTCAAACCTAAGAAAGTAAAAGATTATAAAATAGATTTGATTGCAAAAGACATCATTGCTCTCGTCCAACAATTAAAAAAAGAAAAAGTAATTATTGTAGGCCATGATTGGGGTGCTGCTATTGCTTGGCATTTATTATTAATTTATCCCGAATATTTTTCCAAAGGCATTGTTTTGAATGTACCCCACCCTTTAGTTTTACAAAAAAAATTATTTACTTCATTACGTCAACTATCAAAGAGTTGGTACATTTTCTTTTTCCAAATTCCTTTTTTACCTGCTTGGATATTGGGATTAAATAATTTTAACCGAGCCGGAAAAATGTTAGTGGATTCTAGCCATGAAGGAAGTTTTAAAGAACAAGATTTAGAAAAATACAAAGCAGCTTGGAAACATGAAAATGCTATGCAGCATATGATTATGTGGTACAAGGCCGCTTTTCGAGATCCTTCGCAAGCCAAAATTTATCAAAATAAAAAAGTAGATATTCCTTTAAAAGTAATTTGGGGTAAAAATGATTTGGCTTTGGTTCCAGAAATGGCTCAAGAAAGTTTGGCTTATTGTTCCCAAGGAGATTTGACATACATTGAAGAAGCTACTCATTGGGTACAACAAGATTGCCCTGAAAAAGTAAATCGACTGATAGAGAAATTTATACAGATTCCTAAACAAAAAGAATAGAGTATTAAGCAACTTTAAACCCCCAAATTGTCATGAATATTAATGTATTGTTCCTTTTTGCTTGCACAAAAACGAACCCAAAAAGTGCACTTTTTCAAAGGTATTTTTCTCCCTCTGGTCGAAAACCGCTCATAAATTCCTAAAATCCTTCCAAGGGTTCAGGATTTACCAACGGAATTTATTCGCTATACTGTTGAAAAAGAAATTATGTTTTCAAAAAACAAACCCTATTGAATTTGCTAGATTTAGCATCGTTAAAAATCAAGGCGTTTTAATTTATTTCAGCAACATTCGCATGAATATTTTTTCTGACATTATTTTCCCTAAAATAATTTCCATAAATAAAGAATCGCCTATTCTTATTGGCGTGGATGGAATTGATGCGGCTGGAAAAACATTTTTTGCCAAAACTTTACAAGAGCAATTAATAAGCCAAACGAATAAGAATATAATTCTTACATCTGTTGATTATTTTCACTACCCTGAAAAACATCGGTATCAAAAAGGAAAAAATTCACCGGAATGTTTTTATTTTGATTCTTATAATTACCCTGTATTACAAGAAAAATTATTAGAATCTTTTCATCGGGGAAAGGGCAAGTATATTACCCAATCCTTCGATTGCGATTCGAATGTAAAAATCGAACAAGAAGAAAAAGAAGTCCTTCAAAATTCTATTTTAATTTTTGAAGGCATTTTCCTTCATCGACCAGAATTGATTCATTACTGGGATTTCAGTATTTTCCTAGACATTACTTTTGAAACGGCTTTACAGAGAAATATTTCTCGAAGCATTGCCCAAGGGAATAATAATTCCATTCCACAAATCAAGAAAAAATACATAGCAAGATATATGCCTGGCCAAGAACTTTATTTCAAATTATCGAAACCAAAAGAGAAGGCAAATATTATCATTGATAATAATGATTTTCTGAATCCGATATTCATTACTCCTCATTAATTCATAAAAAGTTATTGCTCCAAAAGAATAGGAACCATTTCTGTTTTCTATGTGTTTAACTACAGAGACATTCTATAAAATTGATATGGCAACACTTACTTTTCTTTAGCTCTTCATCATCCAATCAAAGCTCTTTGCTTTGTCCTTCCCTACATTCTAGGAATTATTGTTAATTTTGCAGTCTGAAAACAAGCTTAAAGATGTTAGATAAATTAGAGGCGATACACGAACGCTATGTTTACGTTGAAGAACAATTGTCTGATCCCAGTGTGATCAGCGATATTTCCCGTTATAAGAAAGTTAATAAAGAATATAAGGATCTACAAGAAGTGGTAGAAATGTACCATGCTTATAAGGATTTGCTGGGCAATATAGATACCGCCAACGACATGCTGAAGGAGGACGATGATGAGATGAAAGAAATGGCTCAGATGGAATTGGAGGAACTGAAAACCCAACGCGAGGAAATGGAAGAGAAAATCAAGATTTTGCTTATTCCTAAAGATCCAGAAGATTCTAAAGATGTGGTCTTTGAAATCCGTTCCGGAACGGGTGGTGATGAAGCCAGTCTTTTTGCCGGAGATTTGTACAGAATGTATAGCCGCTATTTCGAAAAAATGAAATGGAAGGTCGATGTTATTTCGATTAATGAAGGAACGGTAGGTGGTTATAACAAATTGGTTCTGGAAGTATCGGGTGAGGATGTTTTCGGTCGTTTGAAATTCGAATCGGGAGCCCATCGGGTACAACGCGTACCAAAAACGGAATCGCAAGGGCGAGTGCATACTTCTGCCGCCACTGTTGCCGTAATGCCTAAATTGGAATTAGAGGATGTTGACATTAACAAAGCGGATATTAAGACGGATACCTTCCGTTCGAGTGGTGCGGGTGGCCAGCACGTAAATAAAACCGAATCGGGGGTACGATTCACACACCTTCCTACCGGAGTGGTGGCAGAAAGTACCGACGGGCGTTCCCAAATCAAGAATCGAGAAATTGCCATGGGTCGTCTGATTGAGAAAATCAGGATGCAACAAGTTGAAGAACACAACTCCAAGGTTTCTTCTGCTCGACGATCGTTGGTCGGATCGGGTGATCGTTCTGATAAAATACGCACCTACAATTGGCCTCAGAATCGGGTCACGGATCATCGTATCAATTTAACCCTTTATAATTTGGATAAAATTATTGCCGGAGATATAGAACCGGTTATTGATGCCTTGATTGTTGCCGAATCTGCTCGTAAAATGCAAGCCGGCGAAGAGTAATCCATTATGGGCAAGACAAACAACACTAAACAGGATTTGCAAAACAAACACATCCTGGTTTTGCCCAAATGGTATCCCAACCCCAATTACATTTCTTTGGGCATTTTCACTCAAAGGCATGTGCAATCCGTTTCTCCCTACACCAATATTTCTGTTTTGTATGTCCAGTCCGATCATACATTGACTGGATGGACTTCAACATCTTCGTTTGAAAAGGAATCAGGCATTGATACTTTGCGTTATTCTTTTGCCAAGAAAATTACGGGTATTTCTTTTTTGGATAAATTTTTAAAATTCTTTTTTTATTTTTTTTATTTTTTCAAAGGATTTAATTTCTTGGAAA
This sequence comes from Saprospiraceae bacterium, assembly GCA_020629255.1. Taxonomy (GTDB): domain Bacteria; phylum Bacteroidota; class Bacteroidia; order Chitinophagales; family Saprospiraceae; genus JAHDCE01. Next base: position 10,093 of record JAHDDR010000122.1, read on the forward strand.
AAGAAAAAAATAAAATTGATTTAATCCATGTAACTGTATTATTACGAACGGGAATTTTTGCTTGGATGAAATATTTTTTCTCTGGCACGCCTTACATTATTACAGAACATTGGACCGGTTACCTGCCCTCTAGCAATATTTATAACAAGAGTGGATTAAAAAAAATCATCACTCCTTTCATCCTCAAACATGCTAGATTAATTTCTCCTGCTTCGGATAATTTAGGAGAAGCGATGCAAAACCTAGGCTTAAAAAATAAAAATTATTTCACAGTTCATAATGTGGTGGATACTGATTTTTTTTATCCCGATTTTGAATTAAAAAATCCAACGCCAAAAATATTAACCGTTGCCATGCTACTGGATGCCCATAAAAATATTTCGGGCATGATGCGGGTTTCAAAACGATTAAAAGATGAAGGAATTGATTTTTTACATCGCATTATTGGCAAAGGTGAAGACAGGGATTTATTCATTGAATTATCCAAAGAATTAGGTTTACAAAATCAAGTGGAATTCCTAGGCATACAGTCTGCTCAAGTAGTGGCAGAAGAAATGAGGAATGCTGATTTTCTTTTATTATTCAGTAATTATGAAAATCTTCCTTGTGTAATTATTGAAGCGATGGCTTCAGGTATCCCTGCTATTTCTACGGATGTGGGAGGTATTTCAGAAATGATTCGAAACGACAAATTGGGCACTTTGATTCCTCCTCGGGATGAAGAAGCACTTTATCAGACTATAAAATCATTTATACGAAAAAGAAATGATTTTGACAAAGCATTTATTTCCCATTTCGCTCAACATAATTTTGGAAAAGAATTTATTGGTCAACGTATTTTGGAAATGTACCACAAGGTTTTGACTGAATGATGCTATTCTATATATTTTCCTTTCAAGGCATCAATAATAATTTGATGATCTTCTACATCTCGAAGCCCTGACACTGTTACCACTGCAATAACACCTGCATGTTCTACAAATATGGGTATAGCTCCTCCTTTTGCCAAATATTCTTTTTCATCAAGCGCAAAGGTTTCAGCTAATGTCATATTTCCATTTTCAAGATCATACTTGACACCTAATGAACTTTCTTCAAAATGTTTGGCAACATTGGATTTCCTTCTTATCCAATTATGTTTATCTGCCGGTAAATTGTCATCAACATATAAAAAGATAATGTGATTTAATCTTTCCACCTGAACCGCAACATTTTGATTTCGCTCTTTTGCCAGATTGACAATTAACAATCCAATTTCAAGTCCAATTCTATTATCAAACTTTTTTAATTCTATTTTCCGATGTATCGTTTCTTTCTTTTCTGACATTTCTATATTTTTAGATGCTTCGTTTTGAGCCTTCATAGAATTTATTAACCCAAACAAAATAAAATTTCATACCTATACTTTTGCCTTCTTCATTTCAGTACTTAAGGTATATCACAACCCTGCATCTTGTATGTTTCCTGTTGCATCTTCTTCTACCACATACGCTTTTTTGAAACCCATTTCACGCACATACGCTTTTACTTGTTCCGCTTCTTCTCGAGTGGTATAAACCCCTACCCTATACCGTTTCCATGTTTCATCCGATTTGATATAAATCCGATTGACCATGCCTTGTATCGTATTCAAACCTTTGGGTGTTTTGCTGTTTCCGACAGAAAGAGACAACAGTTGAACGGCATAACCCTCCACTACACTTGTAGTAGGCGTAGGTGATGGTGTCGTTGGTGTACTTATAATTGGCGTTGCCACTACGGGTTCGCCTTGAGGTGGTGCAGTAGGAGATGGCACCGAAGGAGTTGGTTGAGAAACGGTGGGCACCGATGGCACACTGGGTACAGTGGGTGTCGAAACCGTTGGAGAAGGCTCTCCTGTACCAGACGTTGTGGTAGGGAACAATAAAAGACTTCCTAGAATACTTTTATCTGTCCCGTCTTTGGTATCCGGTTTTATCGTTACATCTACATAACCTATTTTTGAAAACGTAATCATGTATTTGGATTGTGGTTTCAAAGCAATGGAATACACGCCCCTTTCATCCGAAATGGTTTCTATTTTTGTACCTTCTGTTTGATTGATGGCACGTATCGTTGCTCCGGCTACCGGTCCGTCTGATAATCCATCGATAATGCTTCCTTCGTATTTTTCTCCTTTTTTAAACAATTCTACTTCTATGAAACCGGTAGAAATAGAATTTTTATCCAATTGTATTTCATGCGATTCATATCCCTCTCTCATTACTACGACCCTACATTCCAAACTTCCCGATGCTTTCAACACAAGCTGTCCTTTTTCGTTGGTCTTATACACTCCCTTACCGCAATGCTTGAAATCCAAAACAGAATGGGGCAATGGCATTCCAGAGGATGCATCTTTTATCGAGATACTTAAATCGTTGCTGGTCTTAGTGGCTCGATATATGTTTTCATTTCCTTCTCTATCCGACACCAAAAAACCAGTACCTAATTGTTGTCTATAAATAAATCCGAAATCGTTGGAAGGTGTATTGACTCCCGTTCCTAAATTGGAAATGACCCATGCCCGATCATCTATTACGGCCTTGAACACATCATAACCTCCAAAGCCCATGAGGTAATCGGATGAAAAATACAATTCGGATTCATCCAAGTAAGGCGTAATTTCGTTGCCCGGTTTATTGATCGTGCTTCCTAAATTACGAGGGGCAGTCCATACCCCATTTTTCTTGGTGGATTGATATAGATCATAACCTCCTTCGCCGCCGGGTCGATTGGATGAAAAAAACAAGGTGGTTCCATCTGCCGAAAGGCAGGGATAGTGATTGGAAAATTCGCCTCCAAAAGGAAACAATATGGCTTCCTCCCAATCTCCATTCGGAAGAACACTCGCCATGTATATATCTGTTTTTTTAGGCGTTGCCGATGTTAATGAAACGCCATCCACATAATTGTTTTTCACGAATGCCACCCATTTTCCATCCGCAGAATAAGCGATGGGACCTTCATTTTCTCCATTGTTGTCCTTGAGCCAAGAACGCAAATATTGCGGCGGGGCAAGGGTCATGTCTGCTTGGAATTGACTTTTATACACATAATTATTATTCCTTCCTTTTCCGGCATTGGCAGCGGGGGCATCATTTCGAGGAACATCATTCCGACCAGAAACATAGATTAATTCATTCTGAAAAAACGTGGGTGAAAATTCTGCAAATTCAGAATTAATCGAGAGTTTCAACATTTTATACAAGGGAGCCATTTCCTTTTTGGAAAATGCGTAATCGCACATTTTAGCATAATTGCCCCCTACGGTTTTATCTACGGTTGCATAGGTTAGGAATTGTTTTTTGGCTTTGTCATATTGTCCGGAGCGCATTAATAATTTTCCATAGCGGAAGAGGTAATCTGCCGTAACACTATGAGAAAGCACTTTGTCATACCAAAGAATGGCGTTTTCCAAATCATTGATGAATTCATAGGATTCCGCTATTCTTTGCAAGGCTTGTATATCGTCGGGCTGAACTTTTAAATATTCTGCATAGGATAAAACTGCTTGATCATAGGCCTTCATTTCGAATTCTGCATTCGCTTTGTGCAGCCATTCGCTTTGTGCCATCAAGGAGACAGAAAAAACAAATGATAATAGTAGGATTACTGGTACTCTTTTTTTCATAAGGCATTCATTTGTGTGGCATTCGTTTGATTGCTTCTATATCACAATATTGAAAAAAATTTATGGTTTGTCAATGGGATCTTATTTTTAGAACGTTGAAAAATATGTTTTCATTATATCCCCTCCCTTCGGTGATGATTGATATGAAGGCTCACATCAATATACTGGCTATTAAAAATCCCGAATTTCCTTGCTAGGAAATTCGGGATAATATAGAACTTATACAAGTTTAATTTCCTTTTCTAGAAAGGACAACCTTCGCATCCTTTTCCTTGTACATTGTTACGTGGTGTAGAATACCTTGTTCCATCGGTCATACCAATGATACGGAATTCTGTACGACGGTTCAATTGGTGCTCTTGCTCCGAACAAGGAACATTGTTTACACAAGTGTTCACGTTCATCGTTTCACCGTAACCTTGTGCCGTTAGACGAGAAGCAGGAATACCTTTTTCTTTCAACCATCTTACCACAGATTCGGAACGACGCTGAGATAA
>JAHDDR010000123.1:0-1194 GCA_020629255.1 Saprospiraceae bacterium
CTACATCAATGCGAATAAGAAAAAATTACAGCAATTGTATGAAGGTTGGATGAAGGGTGCCGCTGCGCTCAATAATTCTGATGCCAAGAAAAAAGAAGCAGCTAAAATCTTAGCGGCTGGTTTGAACCAACCAGAAGATTTTTGTTATAACGCCATCAATAATGTTCGGTTAACCACGCATGGTGACAATTTGAATTTCTTCGGCATGAATCCTAATTATAAAGGTATCACTGGAGAAAAGTTATATACTGAGATGAAAGAAGTTTATATTAACGAAGGATATCCTGAAACTCAAAAAGCTCCGAACTACCGTTTGGCGGTAGATAAATCCATCGTAAATGGTGTGGATTTAAGTGGTAATGAGCATCTACCAGAAGGGGGTAAAAAATTCGCCGTTGTTACGGACAAGGATAAAACCAAAGAGGCCATTTCTTCTAAGGCGGTAAGTATTACTTTCCCTACGGGTTCTTCAACTTTGGATGAGAACGCTAAGTACATCATTGATATGCAATTTACAGATTTGGCGAAAATGTTTTCTAATGCTCGTATCCGAGTAGAAGGAAATACGGACAATGTAGGAAGTCGTTCTTCCAACCAAGCCCTTTCTCTGAAGAGAGCCCGATCTGTTGCTTCTTACTTGGAAAAAGAACATGGCATGGATCGCAACCGTTTCATCATTATCGGAAATGGACCGGACAAACCGGTAGCGGGTTGTGAGTCGAATGCTACTGCAGAATGTAAAGCAAAAAATAGAAGAACGGATTTTAAATTCGTTGCAGATTAATCAGTTCACCTTTATATAAAACTGAGGGCCTCGTTTTTTTGAACGAGGCTTTTTTATTTTTATGAAAGGCAGAGAATAATTCATAGTTTTTTTTGTAATTTAACGTGAGCTAATTAAATGTCGTTTAAAATATTAATCCGTAGCTTATCATGTTATTGTCCTTTTGTCTTGATACAAAAGGACCTAAAAATCAAGGCTGTGAACCTTTCTTTACGCTGAAACAATTTGTAAATACTAAATTCAAAAAACTCGCCTTTCCTCCTTCTCCTACTTAACTTTTAGGAAGCACAAAATGGACAAAGCTATTGTTTACTTGCTTTTCAGCTCAAACAGTTTTTGAATTTTTAACGTATTTACTGCTTTATTTCAGCTAAAAGTCTCAAGGCCGAATGTGGCTAATCTTTAGCTCA
>JAHDDR010000123.1:1294-13833 GCA_020629255.1 Saprospiraceae bacterium
AATCTTATTGGTGATATTTTAAAAAAAGAATATGAAATTTTCAAGCCGCAACGTTTTCGATTCAAGAGCCAGGGCGAAGGAAAAAAATTCATTATTAATTATTCTGGCATTGAAGGGGATCTAGGATATTATGTCGGCTTCATTTCTGATTTGAAGCAAAAAGAATTTCCTCAAAAAATCAAGGAGGTGGTTTTGCATCCGACAAAAAACCTAGACCATTATCCTATTTATAAAAGTGATTTTGAAAACATCATAAAAAATAATCCTGATTTTGCAGAAATGGCACAAATCGAAACCCCAGAAGGTTTTGAAAGTATGATGAAAAAAGAATTATTGTTTGATATTTTTATTCAAAATGAATGGGCAGGTTATATTGGGGTAGAACCGGCGTCCGAATCTTTTTTAAATGGATATGAAGTGTACGAAGAATTTTTGATTTCCAAATTCAGAGGACAACATTTTGCTCCTGCTGCACAACGGCACCTCATAGAAAAACTACCCGATTCAAATAACGCCATGTTATATGGAACGATTCATTACAACAATGTTCCTTCCATAAAAACAGCTTTAAAAGTAGGTCGAAAAAAAATCGGGCAGTATATTTTTGTAAACATTTAAATCAATTCCTCATACTTATTAATTGCACATGAAATCGAAACTTTATGTAACAGCTCTTATTTTATCAGGAATCATTTCTCTTGCGTTGATGCTTTATTATTTCCCTAGCTATCAAAAACAACTAAATGATATTGTAGGCTATGATTTCAAAATCTTTGATCTTCATTTTTCTTATTCAAAGGCTGAATTATATAAAGTGTATGATGACATGGGTGAAGAAGGCCGAGCCATCAATATATTTATTTCTGGGAAATTGGATATCTTTTACCCTCTGGCTTATGGCATTTTTTTTATTCTTATTATTTTGGGATTGGCAAAAAATTACCTGAACAAAAAAATAAGGCTACTTTATTTCGTTCCTATTACCGTCATCATTCTTGATTTTATTGAAAATTTCGGTTTTCTAAAATTATTGTACCAATTCCCTAACATTAGCGAAGAGCAAGTCAATTTCAATTCTACGATTACAAGCATGAAATGGCTTTTTGTCTTTGCAACCCTATTGGTTATCTTTATTTTGTTTCGCATGAATTATCGGCAAAATAAATCAACGACAGAAGTATAATCATTCATTTCGTCTTAATGCAAAAACGATTTCAAAAAAATGAAATTAATTCAAGAAATAAAAAAATGCGACATTTGTTTACCTCATCTAAAAGATGGAGTAAATCCTGTGGTTACAGCACATCCTGAAAGTAAGATTGTCATTATTGGCCAAGCTCCTGGAACGGTCGTCCACCGCACAGGTATTCCTTGGGATGATAAAAGTGGCGAACGTCTTCGGCAGTGGCTAGATGTAGATCCAGACTCTTTTTACAATACAAAAAAATTCGCCATTATACCCATGGGATTTTGCTACCCCGGAAAAGGAAAAAGCGGCGACCTTCCTCCTAGAAAAGAATGTGCCCCAAAATGGCATCCGTTACTTTTTGATCAATTAAATAAAGTAGAACTTATTTTATTGATCGGAAAGTATGCACAAGATTATTATTTAAAAAACCGAAGCAAAAGAACATTAACCGAAACGGTAAAAAATTACAATGATTATTTGCCCCAATATTTCGTACTGCCCCACCCTTCTCCTAGAAATAATATTTGGATGGCCAAAAATGAATGGTTTGAAATGGATGTTTTACCCCAATTAAAAAAAGAAATACATCAAATTTTAAATCCTTAGACCTCGTCCTAGCATGAAAATGTACTTCACTCTTGCTTTCTTTTCATTAAACTACTGCCTTTTCGGACAAGAAATTATTCATTCGGAATGGAAAAAAATTATCCCATCGGAGGGATTACCAAAAAATATTGAAATCCAAAAAGCCAACAATAATTTAGATCTAGCTTTTTACAACAACGAATATTATTTAGCATTTCGAACAGCACCCAATCATTTTGCGTCTAAAAAAACAAAAATTATCGTATTGCGTTCAAGAGACCTGAATACTTGGTCATTCGAAAAAGAAATCCATTTAAACAATGATTTACGAGAACCTCGATTCATCGTTTTTAACGAACAATTATTTTTATATTTTTTTGAAGGAGGGAAAAGATTTTGGAAATTCGAACCCCAGCACCTTTACATGACCCAACAAACTGAAGAAGGAAAATGGTCGGATAATAAAAAACTTTCCGATTTAGACGGCTATGTTCCTTGGCGTTTGAGGGTTCATCAAAATAAAATTTATTTATCTGCTTACTATGGCAAAAATGCCTATAATAAAAAATCTGTTGATTTAAGATTATTTACCAGTATGGATGGCACACAATTTTCTGCCATCAGCGAAGCCCCTCAATTATTGCACCCGAAAGGTATTGGTGAAGGTGAGTTTATTTTTGATGAGGAAGGAAATATTTGGGGCGTTGCTCGTTCCGAACACGATGGCGCTTATACCTTTTATGCTTCGAAAGATTCTCTTGACGTTTGGACATATAAACACTCGATCTATAAATACGACAGCTCTTTTATGTTTCGAGATCAAGATGAAATCTTTTTAATTGCCCGTAGAAATCTCGATGGTGATGGTCGTTTCGTGAGGCGGCCCAAACGACCCAAATTAAATCTTGTTCGATATTCTTTCACCAAAAAGAAAACAGCTATTTTCAAATTGGACAAAGAAAAGATGGACTGGGTATATCTAAAAGATTTTGAAAGCACGGGCGATACGGCTTTTCCTGCTCTTGTAAAAAAAGAAGATGGAAAATATATTTTCATGAACTATTCCAGTGATATCCTTAAAAAAGAGAAAAATTGGATGAAAGGGCAACTCGGAAGAACATACATCTATATGACTGAATTGGAGATTCAACATTGAAATGAAGTCCTTGGTAGAAGTAACGCTCCAAATCTTGACTTACTCGAATGTAAATCACTATATTTACAACGAATTGAACAAAGCCGTTAAACCTTATGTTTGAAAATCTATTTAAGCTCCGTGGGGAATTGACTTCCCAACAAAAAATCGTATTCGGGATTTTGGGCTTTATCATCTTCATTTTGATTTGGAGCCTTGCTGCAGAATTATTGGCAACGGAAGGTCTCCAAAGAATCCAATCTACTCACCCTGATTTTGTTGTCGAAGACAGTAAATATGTCAAAGACGATACGATTAAAGTAGTAACAACCCGCACGATTCCTTCGGAAGATACGACTGCAGCTCCTCAGATCGTAAAAGAAGAACGCATCAAGAATATCGTGAATGCGGATTCTTTGAAAGGGGAAGATTTGGATGTATTGATGGCCATGTCGAACAATGAATTGGAAAAATTTGGTTTGATTAAAACCAAGACCTATCAGAAATTGCCCCAACCGCTAAGCATCCTTACCGCTATACCTACCCTACTCGGCAAATATGATTTAATGGGCAACACCTGGAAATCGGTGTATGTAAATATACTGAGTTATATCGTCGCCTTGTTGATTGCTCTTCCGCTTGGGTTTGTATTGGGGCTTATTCCTTTGTTCCGAGGTTTGTTCGGACAAATTTTTGATGCTTTCCGTTTTATTCCCTTGGCGGCAGTGACTTATATTTTCATTCTTTGGTTCGGTATCGAAACACAAATGAAGGTCGCTTTCCTGGCCTTTGGTATTATGGTTTATTTGGTTCCAGTTGTCGTACAAAGAATTGACGAGGTAAAAGATGTATATCTAAAAACGGTTTTCACTTTAGGCGCCAATACTTGGGACACCATCAAATCAGTCTATATCCCTTCGGTCGTTTCTCGTCTTTCTGATGACATCCGGGTATTAACGGCCATTTCTTGGACCTACATCACTGTTGCGGAAATGGTGAACAATACCGGTGGTCTGGGGGGAATGATTTTCAAATTCAGAAGACAGTCGAATATCGAATATGCTTTTGTGGTACTCATCATTATCATTATTATCGGAATATTACAAGATTATATTTTGAGATTATTAGACAGATGGTTGTTCCCTTATAAATATATAGAGAGGGGGCATAAATAATCATTAGTTAACTAATGGTTCATTATCAATCATAACAAATCACCTTATGGATTTTCAAGATACGGATAGACCCAATATCATTTCTTTACATGACATCAGCCAGAGTTATGATGACGGCAAAACTTGGATCATCAAAAACCTTAGTTTCTTGATTGAGGATAAACCGGGACAAGGACAATTTGTTGTTGTTTTGGGTATGTCGGGTTGTGGTAAATCTACCTTGCTTCGATATATTGCCGGGTTGCAACATCCTACAGAGGGCGTTGTGAAAGTGAAGGAAAAAGAGGTAACACCCGAAAATCGAGTAAGCATGGTGTTCCAACAATATTCTTCTCTTCCTTGGATGAGTGTTCTGGATAATGTGGGTTTGGGATTGAAGTACCAGGGCGTTGCCAAAAGTGAACGGGATGATCGCGCAATGGAATTAATAAAAAAAGTTGGATTGGAAGGACATGAAAACAAACATGCCCAATATCCAACTTTGTCGGGTGGACAATTGCAACGGGTTGCCATTGCTCGAAGTTTGTTGGCGAATCCTGAAATCCTTTTAATGGACGAACCGTTTGGAGCCTTGGACATCAAGACGCGTTTAAGCATGCAAGATTTATTGCTCGACATTTGGTCCGAATATCACCCAACGGTTGTTTTTGTCACGCATGATATTCCCGAAGCGGTTTATATGGCGGATGATATTTATATCATGAAATCTGCTCCTTCTCGATTTGTGGAGCACGTACACATAGACTTACCGTTAGAACGGGACAGAACCACCAAACGGTTGCCTCATTATACGGAACTGGTCCACATAGTCGAAGACAAAATGATGAGTGTGGGGGAGATGGGATAAACAAAAAAGAGACTGGAATAATTCCAGTCTCTTTTTTGCATTAATAACTCCACAATTTCAATCCGACAAAACCTATGCTCCATAAATATAGTGATAGAATTAGCATTGCTATCGACGTTAATATATAATAAACCTTCAATCCTTTTTTGTCAGAAAATTTAAACCACCTCCAGACAGCGGTGAAAGACAAGCCCACCATTACAAAAGATCCAATATAAGTCATCAAAGAATAAATATTTTTTCCATTTACATGTTGAGCATTTGATACGGTCAAACCAAATCCTAAAAAAACAAGAATCAAATTAAAAATGGCGCCTAATAATATAAGGTGATCTACCACTCTGCTTTTTCCTTTCCTTCTGAATATCCGAATGAACAAATACAAACAACTATATAAAACATATGAAACAACAATTAGAATAGAAAAGAACAAACTGAAAAAAATAATTAATCTTTTCCCTCTAGATTCTTTTTCTGCATAATTATCATTGATCCATAACGCCGGCTTATCTGTTTCTGAGTCCAAAAGGATAATAGAAGGTACACCTTCATTATTTTTATAGAATTGAGAATTTCCAGCATAAAACAAGGTATCTTTTGCTTTTCCTAATATGGTTCTGGTAATGGCCGTATCAGAATCAAAATTCAAAATTAATCCAGCCAACATCCTTTCAGAAAAAGCCAATAATTTATTTCTAGGACTCTTAAATTCGTAAAAGCCAGAAAACTTATTTTTCAAGGAGGATGGAATCGGTAAAATTTTCCTATGATTTAAATCATCTTCATTTTTATTCAAAATAAATTTTAAAACTTCATCCATCAGAGCATTAGCATCTCCATTCCTATTCATAGAAACGGAAACACCTAAATTCGCCTCCCTAGAGTATAAATATCTGGAAGAAAAACCTTCTATTTGTCCGCCATGTCCATGAAAAAGAAAGCCATTTTTCCATATCGAATAATTTCCCAAACCGTAGCCCGTTGCTAGTCCCTTTTTGGCGGCTATACTTGTTTGAGGTTTTTCTATTCTATTATATTCTTCTTCGGAAAAAAGAACGGTATCTTTTTTCAACATTACTTGCAAATAAATGGCCATATCTTTTGCATTACTACAAAAATCTCCTGCAGGACCTCCATTTATTGTTACAAAAGAAATAGGATTGCATGTCTCCCCCCTTCTTTGATATCCCATTGCCATTAATTTTTCTTTTGGCTCCTTAAAGTAAAAACCAGAAGATTCCATACCTATCGGCAACAATATATTTTTATAAACAGCTTCACTGTATGCAACACTTGATAGTTTTTCAATTAAATGTCCAGCAAGGATATAATTAGGATTGGAATATGCTTTCTTTGTTCCAGGCTTCCACCTCGACACTAAAGATTTCTGATGATCCTTTACCATTTCAAAAGCAGGAGGGCAAATATCATTTGCTTTATTATACATAGCATGTAAATGAAAATCATCAAAACCCGACGTATGTTCTAGCACATGAGATACACATATTGGATAATCATCTTCCCATTTATTAATAAAAGGGATATTTTCATCTATTTTTTTTATAGGCGTATCTAGGGAATAATTATTTTTTATTAATAACTTATAAAGAGATAATGCTGTAAAAGATTTTGACACCGACCCTTGTCTAAAAAGATGTTTAGGGGTGACCTTTTCTTTTCTTTCTAAACTAGCATAACCTATACCCTCCGCTAAAAATATTGTATCAGCACCGACAACACTTATCATTATGCCCGGAATATTCTTTTCCTCAATATAATTCTCGAGATGCTCAACCAGCCCCTCCATCCTTTTTTGACAATGGCTATTATTACTTTTCAATAATAATATAACAATCACTATAGAATAAATATAATTCTTATTTATTGTATACATAAAAATAGAATAGAAATCATTAAATACTAAGTACTAGGATAAAATCATATGATCATTAACATGGATAATGGTCATATGATTTTATCCTAGTACTTAAAAGCTCTCTTTTAAATTAAATAACTTTTATAGGGCAAGATTATAAATCGAGTATTTTTATTCTTTTGTAAAAACAAACTCTCCCCCTCGCTGCATCAAAAGCATTTCTTTTTTATCAGGATTAAATTCTAAAACAACACCCGCTTGCTCGAAGGAAAATATATGTTCACTAACAGCAACCAGGGGAATTTGAGGCTGATTGGTTGCTTTTGCCAACAAGGTTTGTTTCTCTAGAGTAATTTCAATTTGTATGGGAATTTTTTCACAAGCATATACGCCTTTATATTTTTCTAAATTTTCAACAGAGGCTTCATAACTAGAAAATTCAGGCATTTTGATATCTTGATTAAAGAATAAACCTAAAACCGTTCTTTCTATTTTACCTACATCATAATTCACCCCATTGGATGTAATGACCAATGAAATTTTCTCCTTTGGAAAATAAGATAATTTCGAAGAGAATCCGTCGATAGCTCCATCATGTCCGTAACTTTTTAAATCTCCATAAATATATTCAAAGCAACCCAAGCCATATCCACCCTCCATCTCTTTCATTTGTTTCAAACTTTGTAAAGAAATTATTTTCCCTTCAAATAAATTTTCAATAAAAGAAATTAAATCTTTCGGGTTTGAAACAATCGCTCCCGCTCCTTGAGGAATAGACATGTCCGTTTCATTTTCTTTTTTCCATTGACCCAAATATCTATAGGAATAACATTCATTGCCCCCTGTATTGATTTTCCCTCCATAATAAGTGTTTTTTAATCCGAAGGGTTCGGTTATTTTTTCCTCCAACAAAGCTTCAAAAGACATTTTATATATTTCCTCCAGAATAAACGTTAATAAAATATAATTTGAATTACTGTAAGAAGCTTTTTCATCAGGTTCGAAATCACTGCCTCCATTCTCAATTAATTCTAATAATTCTTTTTTACTTTTGGATTCGACACACCATTCCAAATAGTTGGGATCGTTCGTAACACTATGTATTCCGCTTCTATGATTTAATAGATTTTTGATGGAAATTTTTTCCGCATTTTTAACATCCGGAAAATAATTATTTATTTTTTGATTCAATTTTAATTTCTTTTCCTCTGCTGCTTTCAGAATTAAAACAGAAGTAAACATTTTAGAAATAGAGCCTATTCTATATTTTGAATTCTTATCGGCTTTTACTTTTTCTTCCACATCATTAAAGCCTATTGATTTCGAATAAACAACTTCTCCTTCATGTGACAACACAACTGATCCCATGAATTTATCATGCTGTTCTAGTAATAAAAAATATTGATCTAAATTTTCAACATCTAAATTTGTTTTTTGAGCCATACTCAAAAATGTCATAAAACACATTAAATGTAAAATCAAAATCTGTTTCATTTTTAAAGTTTTTAAATTCACTAATACATTCATCGAAAACTCTGACGTACAAAAAAAATGTTTCGTTACAAATATCATTCATTTATTTTCAAGCCACTAATATTCGGTTCTCCTTCATAACGAAGATTTGCTGTTTTTGGAACCGTTCCGGACAATTGTTCTAGCATGCCTAACCTAACATTAGAAAACCCTTTCAATTCAACATTAGCTTTCCGAACCTTTAATGCCGTTGCCGTAAAAATACTAGCATCATCTGCGTCCAAATCCAATTCATGAACATTTCCCTCTACTTTAATTTTAGATTTACCAGACACTTTTGCATTTAAATAATTCGCTTCCAATTCTGCGTTTAATTCAGCCATTCCTTCTAATTGAAAATCCAAGGAATCTACTTGAATTAAATCATGGAACCTAAATTCTGTAACACCTCCCAAATTCAATTTACGAAGGGAATCCATTCCTATAAAAATCATATTGTGATTATGAAAATTATAATCATCCGTAACACTAACCTTTAATTTCCCTTCTGAATATTTTACTCTTATTTCATCAATAACTTCTTGGGGTTGCTTAATAAGAACGTAAGGTTTTTCTGATATTTCTGCAAAAACAACTAGAGGAGCATTCGTATGAACTTCTTTAATATTTTCAAATTGATATATCTTTTCTGGCCCATTATAAATTCCATCATACGGCACCATATTTGCCTTGGCATATATCATAAATATTAAAAAGAAGAATACGATCAATGAAAGAAAAATACTTAATATTTTATTACTCGTTTTCATCTCTATTATTTTTTCATTTTTCTATAATTCTTTTCCAGCTCTTCGAAAGAGATGTCAAGTAATTTCATCATCTTAAATAATTCGGGGAGACTATTTTTTAAAAAATCTTCCTTTTTCATCTGTTTTATTTTTGATACGGCATTTTCAGAAACAAAATTTCCAATGCCTCTTTTATTAAAAATAATTTCCCTATCCTGTAGATAAGAAATAGTCCTCATTACTGTATTCGGATTCACTTGCACATTGGCCGCCATTTCTCTTACTGATTCTAATCGTTCCCCTTCCTTCAATTTACCTGAAAGAATATTTTCAAAAACATAATCGGCTATCTGCAAATAAATCGGGTTGCTCTTTTTAAATTCCATACTATGCTTCTTTTTCGATTAATTTGAAATATGCCGCTATCCATAACACAAGCGGAAAAACAAAATAAAATGCTGTTTTTATTATTGTTGACAACGTGTGTTCTGTAAAATTAACCAAACTTTCACTTGGCTCGAAAGGAGGTTTTTTCCCAGCTAAAACTTCATTAAAAAATTCGGGCAAGAATAAAAATATAATCACATTAAATACAAACCCTAACACCAGTAATATTAGAAAACAAACCAGCATGGTTTTAGGAAATTCTAACTTCCTAAAAGTAATGGATCCAAGAAAAAAAACAGCATGTAGAACGATGAAAATTTTCAGCCAATCGTAAGGTGTGGGTTCGTTTACAAAATCATTTTCAAAAAACCTGAAACTTGGAATTTCCACGCCTGAAGTGATCATAAGAATTTGGTTCATGATAAAAGCGAAAATAAAATAGGTCACAATTAATAGCAATGGCAATACAATAAATGTGATGAAAAATTTACTCAAATATTTTTCTTCAGTCGAAGCAGGTGTCATTAAATAAAAGGAACGCCCTTCCTTTGTATTTAAATTTCGAAAACATGCACTCACCATGACCAAACCCACCCCTAATAAAACTAGTGGGAAAAAAGTAATATGAAATTCATAATTGAGGAATTGTTTCTCTTCTATTATTCTCATAAAGACAGCAACACAACTCAGAAAAACAACTACACTCAACAAAAGAAATAAGGCAGGTCTTCTCCAATAGTTGAATTCTTGTTTCAACAATAATAAAAACCGATTTATATTAAAAGACATATTTTTCATTATTTTTTGAATATTTCTTGAATCAATGATTTATTCTTTATTATGGTATTGAATAAAATTTCCATATCTACCTCAGATTCATATTCCCCTTCATTCCTTTTTACGAATGTAAATCCTCCAGGAGTACGTTCTGCATGCAGAATATTTTCCGGTTCATTCATCCCTTGTTGAAATCCAAAAAATAATTCCCTAGAAATATCCGGTATTTTCTCATGAAAAATAATTTCATGGTCATCTAACACAACAATAGAATCAATTAAATTGGAAAGATCTTTTACTTGGTGCGTAGAAATCAAATAAATTTGATCGTCCTCAATAGAGCGAGCCATCATTTTACGAAATTGTGATTTTGAAGGAATATCCAAACCATTGGTCGGTTCATCCATCACCAATAATTTACAATTCGTAGCCAAGCCAAAAGCAAGTATCACTTTCTTCTTTTGCCCATAGGATAAGTCCGTTAATACAGAATCAAATTCCACTTCAAATTCTTTGAGTCCATTTGTAAATTTTTGTTCATCGAAACGAGGATAAAATGGAGCATACAAAGACATATATTTAGACACCTTCATTTTTGGTGCATATAATTCTTCCGGCACAAAATAAACATCCGATAAAAAATCGGGATGCCTTTCACTCGGTTGATACCCCATCACAAGGCTCGTTCCGTTTTTAGGAAAAAGCAAACCCACAATAATTTTCATGAGCGTTGTTTTTCCTGCTCCATTTTTTCCAAGTACTCCACAAATACTTCCTGCATTTAATTCTAAATCCAGATTTTCAAAAAGTGCCTTCTTTCCATATCCAAACCCTATATTCTGTAATGCTACCATTGAAATAATTTTAGTGTATTAGATAACTAGTACACTACAAACATAAAAGCATTTTTCTTTTTTTGCAAGTTTTTTTCATCTCTTTTTTATATTTATGCACGACAAATAGAAAAAGCATGGCATCATCTTCTAAAAAAAAGAAAAGCAAAAAGAAATCGAATCCCACAAAAAAAGCTGCTCTCCCCCAAAAACCGTGGCTCGGAGACAATCTAAAATATCTACTTGCTATTTTAGGAATAACTTTTATCTGTTTTACATCTGCATTAGACAACGAGTATGTGAATTGGGATGATGGTGTTAATATTTATGAAAATATTTTTGTTACTGAACCGCTATCCATAAGAAACATCAAAGAAATTTTTTCTAATGATATTATTGGTGGATACAACCCACTCACCACACTTTCTTTTGCGATAGAGAACCAACTTTTCGGAGATAGCCCCAAGGTCCAGCACATTAATAATTTATTACTGCACTTAGGCTGCACATTTTTTGTGTATTGGCTTATGCTCCTTTTACAATTAAAGCGTTGGCCTGCTTTATTTGTTACACTACTCTTTGCCATCCATCCCATGCGGGTCGAATCGGTGGCTTGGGCCACAGAAAGGAAGGATGTTCTATTTGGCATTTTTTATTTAGCCAGCCTTGTGAGTTATATTTATTTCATCAAAACAAGAGACAAAAAATATTTTTGGTGGATCATCCCGATGTTTATTATTTCATGCCTATCCAAAATACAAGCCGTATCACTCCCACTCTCGATGCTCGTGTTGGATTATTATTTCAAAAGGGATTTAAAACTGAATCTTATTATTGAAAAAATCCCATTCTTTCTCATCTCTTTGGCTACCGGCATTCTTGGAATTTTCATGTTAAAAAATGCAGGTACACTCGATATCGCAACACATACTTTCGGCATCCATGAACGATTTGGATTAGGAATGTATTCCCTATTCATTTACCTGATCAAATCTATCGTACCCTATAAACTAACCTGTTTATATCCCTATCCGGGCACACTCACGACTATGCATTATTTGGCTATTCCCGGAGCCTTGCTACTTGGGTTTCTCGTTTATAAAAGCCATGCAAAATCAAGGAACATTGTTTTTGGAGCCTTGTTCTTTTTTTTCAATATCGTTTTTGTTCTTCAAATATTAGGTGCGGGGCAAGGCTTCCTGGCCGATCGTTTTTCTTATATTCCTTATATCGGTTTATTCTTTATCCTCGGTTCCCTTCTACAATGGGGCATGGAAAAATATCAGAACCAAAAAACATTTTTATTGATTGGAGCCGGCATATTCTCTGCTATCATGGGTATGATGACGTTTCAACAAAACAACGTTTGGAAAAATAGTGAAACACTTTGGACTCAAAATTTAGAATACCATCAAACGGTGAGAGCCTACAATAATAGAGGAAGACATTACAAAGAATCGGGCGAATTCGATAA